>JAACED010000091.1 GCA_011682695.1 Gammaproteobacteria bacterium | reverse complement strand
TGAAGGGTGGAAGGCCGCGGCGCGGGATCCGGGCGCTGTGGCGGTAAGTGCCAGTGTCCTGGCTGCAACAGGACGAAATGCGGCGGAGGTAGCCGAGGCGGTGAAGAAGGCGAAGGCACAGATCGCCTTCTACGCATCGACGCCCGCCTATCGGAGGGTGCTCGAGTTCCACGGTTGGGATGTCGGCCCTGTCCTCTCCGCGATGAGCCGTCGTGGGCAGTGGGATGCGATGGGGAATCTCGTGAGCGATGCGATGCTCAACGAGGTGGCCGTGGTCGCCCCGGTGCCGGAACTCGGGGTTCGCCTTCGTGAGCGGTATGGGGGGAGGCTCGACCGCATCGGCATCTATCCATCCGTGACCATGACCGACACCGAGTGGCGACTCGTGATCGCCGGGATCCGCTCATAGCGTCCTCGAGTCAGGGTTCACCTGGCCGTATCTCGTACTCCGGCGCGTCGAGGGGTGGCCGAGGAGGGAGCATCGAGATGTGTGTCGAGGCACCGACGAGCCTGCCTCAAATCTCGACCTGCATCCCGATCTCGAGGCACTGGTCGGCGGGCAGATGGAAGAACCGGGCGGCGCTCGTGGCATTACGTGACATGAGGGCGAAGAGCCGCTCTCGCCACATGGCCATCCCCTCACGGTCGGTCGCCAGGATGGTTTCGCGGCCGAGCACATAGGTGGTGTGCTCAGGTCGGATGCCGAACCCAGGGTGCACGATGTTGGCGAGATCTTCTGGCACATTCGGTTCTTCCATGAACCCGTACGAGAGCATCACCTGGAAGAAGCCATCACCCAGATCCCACACTTTCGCTCGGCGGGCGGGCGTGACGCGAGGCACGTCGCTCGTCGTGATGGACAGGATCACGACCATCTCGTGGAGTACTTCATTGTGTCGGAAGTTGACCAGCAACGCCGGTGGGGTGGCTCCGGGCCTCGAGGAGAGGTAGACGGCGGTGCCGGGAACCCGGGTGGGCGGCTGCTTCGCGATCGAAGCGATGAAACGCTCGATCGGCAGTTCTCCGTGACGGAGGCGGGCCGCCAGGATCTCCCTGCCCCGCTTCCACGTCGTCATGATCGCGAAGATGACGACTCCGGTCACGAGCGGGAACCAGCCGCCGTCCGGGACTTTGAAGAGGTTGGCGCCGAAGTAGGAGAGATCGATCATCAGAAAGGCGGCAGAGATGGACACGGCCACCGGCTTCGACCATTTCCAGCGCTCCCTGGTCACGACGAAGAAGAGCATGGTCGTGATGACCATGGTGGTGGCGACAGCGACGCCGTAGGCGGCGGCGAGCCCGCTCGACGATCGAAACCCGAGCACGAGGCCGACGCAGGCGACCATCAGGGTCCAGTTGATGGCGGGGATGTAGATCTGCCCGGCTTCCTTCTCCGAGGTGTGCAGGATGCGGACCCGCGAGAGATAGCCGAGCTGGACTGCCTGCATCGTCAGCGAGAACACGCCCGAGATCAGTGCCTGTGAGGCGATGATCGTTGCAGCCGTGGCAAGGACCAGGAGCGGCCACAGTGCCCACGTAGGCGCCATGCGGTAGAAGGGGCTGTCGATCGCCGCGGGATTTGCGATGAGCAGCGCACCTTGGCCGAAGTAGTTGAGTACCAGCGAGGGGAGGACGAGTCCGAACCATGCGAGCTGGATCGGCCGTTTTCCGAAATGCCCCATATCTGCGTACAGCGCTTCGCTTCCCGTGACGACGAGAAAGATCGACCCGAGGGCGAGGAACCCGTGCAGCTTGTTGTTGAGGAAGAACCTGACGGCGTGCACCGGACTGAGCGCGGCGAGCACGCTGGGATTCTGGACGATGTGCACGATGCCGAGGAGAGCGAGCGTGGAGAACCAGATGATCATGACCGGCCCGAAGACCGAGCCGACCGCTCCAGTCCCGTGGCGCTGGATCATGAACAGCGCGATGAGGATGCCGATGGCGATCGGGATGACGTACGGTTCGAGGAGCGGGGTTGCCACTCCGAGTCCCTCAACGGCGCTGAGCACGGAGATGGCCGGCGTGATCATGCCGTCTCCGTAGAGCAGAGCGGTGCCGAACAGCCCGATGAGGATCAGCACCCGCCGCCTGTGGCGCAGATGCCGCTGACGCCTGGGAACGATCAGTGCGGTGAGGGCGAGGATGCCGCCCTCACCGTTGTTCTCGGCGCGCATGACGAACGCGAGGTACTTGAGAGAGATCACGATCATCAGCGACCAGAAGATCAGCGAGAGAACACCAAGGATGTTCTCCTCGGCCACCAAGATCCCCTCATGCGCCAGGAAGGACTCACGCATCGCGTAGAGGGGGCTGGTCCCAATGTCGCCGTAGACGACTCCGAGCGCCGCGAGCGACAACATCGCCACATAGCGGGGAGTCTGCGGCTCGTCGTGCTGATTTGTGGACATGGTCTTCCCGCTCGTCGGTTGCGGATGCTAACTGCAGCCGATGGCATTGAGCTTCCAGCCGCCGGCCGGCACCGCCACGATCGCCCTGCGGTGTCGTGAAGGGGCCCCTGCACGATTCCCTGATGAGTCCCGGTACAAGAAGGTACGAAACACCAAGTACGGCGAGCGCAGCGAGCCTCAGGCTCTCAGGAACCCCAGATCTGCCGAACGCTGCAGCTCGAGCGGGAGGTGGCCGACGTCGTTGAACGAGATGAGGCGCGGGTTCGGTGCCCGGATGACGGTGATCGAAGCGTTCCACGGCATCACCAAAGGAACTTGATAGAGATTGCCTTTCGGATGGAGGCCGCATGCCCACGATGCCAGCGCCAGAGCGGGGCCTCCGTGAGCCGAGAGCATCACGAGACTGTGTGCCGGACTCTCGGTAGCGATCTCTCGCAGTGCGCCGATGACCCTACGGCGTACGTCGGCCCAGGTCTCACCATTCGGCCGGGTCACGTCCTCGCCACTCGTGTAGCGAGTCCACAGCGCCGGCCATCGTTCGGCTATCTCGTCGGCGAGAAGTCCTCTCCAATCTCCATTGTCAATCTCCCGGAACCGTGGGTCCTGGTCGATCGTCAGACCGAGTTCGGTCGCTGCGGGCAGCACCGTGTCGACGGCTCGACGCAGATCGCTGGAGACGATCCTCTCAACGGGCATCTGTGCGAGCCTTGCCGACACGGCCTCGGCCTGGCGTCGTCCGACAGGCGAGAGCTGGACGTCTGACTGGCCGATGAAGCGATGATCGCGATTGCCTTCCGCTTCTCCATGCCGGACGATGAGGAAAGTGGCCACGGTCAGTGTCCCGATGCGCAAGTCATGTACAGAATTTCACCGGTCCTCGACGCTCCCGGCTGCGTCCTCGTCCTCGACGCACCGCTGCGGGTGCGCCCTCGTCCTGCGTCCTGGCCAGATAACGCCGAATGGCTCGGCGAAATCAGCACGAACGTACGAATCGGGACACTACCGTACCGCGGCCCGCGCCGTGGCAACTCGGGGGTCTGCCGCTGCAGTCCGCAGGCCGTCTTCTGCGACCTGGATGACCGACACCGGTCCCCAGCCGCGTTCGTAGTCCGCCGCTCGCTCGATCCTATGTCCACGCCGTTCCAGTTCGCCGATCAGGGCATCCGGCATCCGACCCTCGATATCGATCGAGGACGAGGTCCCCGGGCCCGGATCGTCGAGTACCCAGCGGGGGTTCTCTTGCGCCTGTTCGACATCTGTCTGTGTGTGGAAGAGGGCGGTCGCCATCTGGAGGAGGAGTTGAGGCTGGTAGTGCCCTCCCCGGGTGCCGAGCACCGCGTCGAGTCGACCGTTCCGGGTCCAAAGCGTGGGAGAGAGCGTGTGCAGCGGCCGACTGCCCGGGGTGAGTTCGTTGGGGTGTCCGGGAATCAGATTGAAACCGGCGCCGCGGTCGTGGAGGAAGAAACCCGCTCCCGACGCCGCGATGCCCGATCCGATCCCCATGAAGTTGGACTGGATGAGCGAGACGGCCATGTCATTGCGGTCGACGAAGCTCAGGTACGCGGTTCCACCAGGCACAGGTCCGGGTTGTGGCCATATGCCTGCCCGGAATCGGTCGATGGCACGGACGCGCTCTCGAAGACGGTCCGGGGCCACGAGGCGGTCCGGGGCGAGAGGGATCCGTTCCGGGTCGGCGACCAGATCGTCGCGTTCCCATGCGACCGAGCGGTATGCCTCGATCTGGAGGTGAAGGTACTCGCCGTCGAGCAGGCGTCTCGGCGGCTCCAACTCAGAGAAGATCCAGGCCGATGCGAGTGTGAGGTAGCCCTGCGAGTTCGGAGGGATCGTCCACCCGGTTCGTCCAAAGATTTCGGCAGAGATCGGGTCGACCCACTCCGCCTGTCTCACGGCGAGATCGTCTGCGGTGATCCGACCGTCCAGTGCGTCGCTGATGGCCTTGCCGGGGGTGCCCTGATAGAAGGCCTCCCTTCCGCCGTCGGCGACCAGTCGAAGCGTTCGTGCCAGATCCGGGCGAGTCAAGCGGGCACCCGGCTTCGGCGGATCTGTGGCGAACAGTTCGGGAGCCACAGGCTCGAGTTGCGCTCTGCGTCTGGTCAGGGCGCTTGCGAGGTCCTCCGATGTCGTGAAGCCGTCTTCTGCATACCGGATTGCGGGAGAGAGCACCTCGGGGAGCGGCATCGATCCGAAGCGTGTGAGGAGAGCAACCCAGCCGTCCACGCATCCCGGAACGGTCACGGATGCGGGGTGGTCGAAGGGAATGGAGGCGAGGCCGGAACGCCGCAACGCTGCAGCGTCGACACCGGACCCTGCGCGTCCTGAGGCGTTGAGGGCCGCCGGGGCAGCGCCGCCGGGCCGATGGACGAGGGCAAACAGGTCGCCGCCAATCCCGCAGGTCTCGGGCGCCACGACGCCTTGAACGGCGTTGGCCGCCACGGACGCGTCGACTGCATTTCCGCCAAGAGCGTAGATTTCCATCGCCGCATGCGTGGCGAGGTCGTGTGGCGTGACGGCCACATCCCCGAACCCCGAAGACGCGGCCATTCGGTTCAGCGGCGAAGCTGTGGCACGTATCGGTTCAAGGCGTCCAGAACTGCCCGCACTGCAGCTTGTGGTAGATCTTGACCGGCGAGAGCCGAGCCGACCATGGCGCGTTCCTCGCCGCCGGAAACCACGACGACTTGAGCGATGGCGACCGGCCGGTTCCCAACGGTTGCGATTTCGAGCGCGGCGAGGGCAAGGCCGATATCACCGCCGATCGCCTGTTCCAGGGAGCGCAATGTTGCGTCGCCGACGAGGCGTAGGCGAGTCGCGGAGGCCGCCGGCCCGTCCGCTTCCCCGACGAACACTTCGCCCTGCCATCCGAGGGTGACCGACGCGGTGATCCTCGTGCCCTGGGGGACTTCCTTGATGTCGAGCACCGCCGGACGTTCGCCGGGGCTGCGGTCGCTCCGCTCGATCTGAACGACCGATACGGCGCGGCGGTCGATATTGATACCGAACGACGCCATGGCAAGCGACTGCACGTCGCGGACGACTTGTTTCGGCGGTTTCGCCGGTGCGGCCAAAACATGGACTTCAGCCACTCTTCCGTTGTCCCCGACGATGCGGACGGCATCGACGGTGGGGAGGAGGCAGAGTGCTTCTTCGAGTTCCTGATACTTCACGGTGCAAGGGTAGCCCCCCCGGCGTGCAGGAGGGCGATTTTGGCCCATACCCTTGAGTAACAGGGGTCCTGACTGCTAAGTTATCCACAGTCGCCACGTTGTGTGGCGGGTTGGTGCGCTGCCGACCGGTGAGGCTGGAAGAGGGACGCCTCAGCACATGACAACTGAGGTTCCCGGGTAAACCGGGGATATGTGGCGCCCGGGCTTGCACGATTCACCCCTGAGTTACCAAGCGAAGCGGATCATTCGCCGGCCGAGAGGCTGGTGATTCCAAAGCTAATTGGAGGACTCAGTTTGAAGGGCAAGATCGTCAAGTTGATCGCTATTGCCAGCAGCCTTGCGGCGTTGATCGT
>JAACED010000090.1 GCA_011682695.1 Gammaproteobacteria bacterium | reverse complement strand
AGACATCGGAGCTGGGCGTCCCCTGACCAGCAACGCTCCGATCTTGGGCCACGCCTGGGCCACAACAGATGAGAAACGACGCGAAACGGTGCAAAGCGAGATTCACGCGAAATGCCAGGTCACATGCGATTGCTGGGCGTTTAGGCAGGTCAGCAAAACAGGCCGAAAACCCCCTGAACCGGCCTTTCAAGCCGGGGACAGGTTAGCGAAGGTTATGTCAGAGCCTTGTCTTCTCAAGAGCACGCAGGGGGTCGCTGACCGGCACTGCGGATCACGCGGCTAGCGCAAACTCGCCTGCTGGGGCGCCGCGTGGGGTTATGGTTCGGTTCGCTCCTCCGACACCGCGAGAAGACAACCCGCCAGTGAGGCCCAGCTTCATCTCATGGAGCCGGCGTTTGAGCTGTCGAAGACTCCGAGCGGCCCGCTGTGCAAGCGTCACATGCGCCCGGAGCGAGAGCTCGGCACCCTCGTAGCCGCATGGTGCGGATAGAGGCCTTGACGATCACCGGAGGACCTCGCTCGAGTGGGTCGGGCGCGCTGTCTGGCCGTCCTTTAGGGCGCCTATCTGGAGAGGTCGGGGCCTCGTGGGCGCTGGTGTGGGTTTTGGAGGCCGGTGAGCCAGTCGAGGGAGCGAACGATTTCGGGTTGGCGTTTCTTCCAGTAGGCCTCGATCTCAGCGCGCGCGACGGGTAGTCCGGGGTCGTCGGCAACATCGTCGAGGTAGCCGAGCGCTCGCACGATGTGGAGCACCACCGCTTCGGGTGTAGCGGGCCGGTACCGCTCGATCACGAGTGCCAGGCCTTCCTCGACGCGATGGCCCGTGTCACGTTCGAGGATGAGCAGGTCGAAGTAGTCCCGTAGTTCGCCGCGGTCGCCGACGACCTTGAGCTTGGTGGCGAGCAGGTCGCGGAGCCCGGCGACGGGTATGCCTCCGACTTCAATGGTCGGATCTACGGGGTGTTGGTCGCGGGCGTCGAGGAACTGGATGCGGGTCTCACCGAGGTAGCCGTTGAGGGTGCCGGCGGCGATCTGGGTGGAAGCGAACCGACCGATCTGGTCCAGGCTATCCGCCAGCTCATAAGGTTCGAACGGCTCGGCGACGAAGAAGTCGAGATCGCGGCTGACTCGATGTCCGAGGTGGGCGGCGATCCCGGTGCCTCCCACGAGGTACGCGCCGCCAGGGAGGTTCCCGACCAGAGCCTGCCAGACCTCTCGAGTCGGTGGCGGGAGCACTGCCTTGAGATGGGAGGGAATGTCGACAGCCACCGGTCACCTAGCCTCTGCCAGGTGGCGGGCGAGCGCCACTCGTCGCGCCGACACAGCTCTCATGCGCGCTGCCTGCAGGAACGCCTCCGCGGGCAGCGTCGCGGCCGCCCAGGCATGCGCTTGGACGTCGTCGCTCGCCAGGATCCTTCCGGCGATGTATGCGGCGTCCTTTTCCACGTCGAGGAGGCGGACGTCAGTGTTCCAGAACAGGTGACGCAGCCAAATGGGCACGCGGCGGTGACCACGCATAGGCTGGGAGGTTTCGGGGATCACCGCGTCGTCCAGCACCGGTGCCAGACTGTCCCAACGGCGATTCCGGACGTCGATCTCCCACACCTCGATGTCGCGCGGAGATCCCAGCAGCACCCGGCGCCGCCGCCGCCGCACAAGCGCCAGCTGTTCGAGTCGCCGCAGTGCCTGGCTCGCCGTGGTGGGGCTGATCCCGGCGGCACGGGCAACCGCACGGGCCGAACGCAGACCGAATGGGCGGCCCAGCAGCACTGCCGCCACGAGCACAGCTTCGCGACTGAGTCCGGCGACCACGGGCGCGTAGCCGAGTCGCCGTTCCAGCAGGGCTACGTCGGCTCTCGTGAAGCGAAGATGACCACCGCTGGTCGTCCTGGGTCGCACGATCCCCTGCGCCACGGCCCGGTGCACCCGCGAACGAGTGGTGCCCAGTCGCTCCGCCAGGCGACCTGTTGTCAACATGGTGTCCATATCGCAACATTCTACCACGGGACAGTCAGGACTCTCATCGGTGTTGGGCCACCTCCTCCCCGCCGACGCTACCCGTACGTCCGTTTCCAGAACTCGCGGAACTCCGCAACGTAGGGGCCCATGTCGGTCGCCGCTGCCAACGCCAGCCGAACCGGAGGATCACCTTCGCCCCGGGCAGCAATCACATACCCGCCTTCAATGACCGTGATGGCCCACCCGAACCGGAGCCCTTCGCCCCGATACTCCTCTAGCACGCCGACGACCTCACGTCGATCGACGAGCACCGTCACGGGCCTCGACGCCGGTTCCGGGTCTTCCCCGGGATGAGGTCGTGGTGGCACCACCGACTCCTCCCACGTCCACGTGTCCCCCTCGAACCCATGCAGCCAGGTAGTCACCTCCATGACCTGACGGCCTGATCCATCGAGGAGCTGCACGCTGTAGCCGACCGACTTCGCGCCGCTTCCCGCCCACTGGCCAATCATGCCGAAGGCAGGCGGATCCAGCACGAAGACTGGGAACTCCAGGTGAGCGAATCGAGCCTCATGACGTCTCTGCGCCGAGTCCGAGTCAAACTCGCCGCTGGTCCACCGCATAGTTGTCCCCTCTAGCGTACCCAGTCGGTGGACGAGTGAAGCCCTGACACGCAGATAGACCCATCCTCCAAGATCGCCTGACCATCCACGACCTCGGCTTTGTAAGTACCTTCCGGAACGCCGGTTCTGATCCAGCCGTATTGCCAAGAACGCTGCTGGGCGAGCGGACCGGTGCGCGGGATGAATTCATTGTGCCACCCTGGGCGTACCAGTTGTACCAGAGGGCCGGGGCCCAGTTGCTGAAGATCGTGAATCCCGTTACTGCCTGGTAAGCCCGTGAATCCGTCAAGGTACATCCAGGAGATTCCGGAGGTCCCAGCGACGACCTCTGGGTTTGACTCAACCACCGCGAACCCATTGCTCTTGGCCACTCGCGAGGTTCCGACGGATTCTGGGGACAGAAGCACAGGCGCACCGAGTCGAGCGGCGTCAGCAGGAGACTTGACCGAAGCGGCAAGATCGCTTGACACTGACGAGACTGATCCGTCAGCGAACTCCACGACCGTGTACCCGTTGTCCCCTGCGACTTCGGAGTCGAACCCCACCAGATACATCGGCTGCTCATTGACTGATCTCGACAGGGGACCATTCGTTGCTCGGGCCCCCGCGGGAAGGGCCAAGCCGACGACCAGCACGACCGTCACCATGAGTATGAGGGACCGTCTCATATGAACCTCCTCTTCTTGGGCCTCTCTGAACCCACACACCAACACTCACACTCACCCGCAGAGATGGCAAGGGTCGGAGGTACTACGACCGTGCCTATCTTTCGCGGTCTCGTTGTGATTCCGAGCCCTCGCCACACTGAGCCTGAGATTCACAGCCGCGAGAAGTCCGTTCCCAGCCCACGGTGCAAGTGGATCCATGCTTGGGCGACACCAAAGCGCCATCGTCAGCCCACCTGGCGTCGTTGCGGCCGCCGAGGATCATGAAAACGGCCGGAAGAGCGATTCTGTGCAGGCGCGACAAGGCCTGCGGAAACCTTCACACGGCAGAGGTCACTGGTTCGATCCCAGTAGCGCCCACTGCAGAATGTGTTGTGTTCGTTGCTGTTTTCTAGGTCAGCGCCCTTCTTTGATCGCGGCGTCGGTTGCGTCGCGTCCACATCGCGTCCACATCGGAACCGCCCCAGGGGCGGGAGCATGTCGCATGCGATGAGGTGAACCGACAGGATTCGGTCAGGGAGCCGAACGCGAGATGAGGTCAGGGAGTCCCTCGGGATAGAGGGGACGGCCGCCCTCGGGGGCGAAGGGATCGACGCGGTGGGCGGGGAACTCGTGGGTGTCTTCGAGGCCGTGGATCTCTTCGCTCTCGTCGTGGTGTGACGGTCGGCGAACTGCGCGTCGTAGCCGAAGACGATCTCGTGGCCTTGGCGGCCGTCGAAGGTGAACAGGTTCGCGCTGACGCTGAGATGTCTGAGGTCGAAGACCTCTACTCCGAGTTCCTCGCGGACTTCCGGAATGACCGGTTGGCGACCGGTCTCACCGAACTCCACACTGCCGTCCATCGGCACTCAGATCCGTGTCGCTTGTTGGGATCGAATGCGCCGGCTGAGACTGACCCAAAGGTTCGGGATCTGGGAAGAAGACCGGTAGGTCAGGCCACGGCATCGCGCTGCAAGGTCCGCAGCGGCGAACCCTGTCATGCGGCTTGGACCCTCGTACGAGCACCGCCCTGACGTCGTCGACCGTGGCGTATTCTGCAATCTTGGGTTCGACGGAGGGACGCCACTCGCGGCGTGTCGATCCTGGCCATGCTTGTCGGTGGGGCGGAGGTTCAGGGTTCCGTTCGCCTACCGGGATCTGTGTACAGGGGCGCCGGATCCGGCCCGAGCGCTGACCAGATCTGGACACGAGCTGCTTCGAAAGCCCGGCCTGATTCAACCATTCGTCTTGTCGCGAAATACGGGGGTTGACAGGTTCAGGTGGGGGGTTATGGTAGTCGACGTAGCAACTCCTATCAGGGAAGGGGATGGTACTTGTGGGTCTATTGGTCAGGAAAGACTCGGCTGTTCGCCACGGGATTCTTCTGCTACTGGGTCTGATGCTCTTGAGTGGGATCGTCTTCGCTGGTGCGCCGGTGGCACTGGCAGGAAGCAACCGTCCGCCGTTCGGCCCGCCCTTCGAGTCGGGCCAGGGCTACACGGACGATCGGAATTTCAGCTTCACGTCGATCGAGTCCAACGAGGGGGACTACTACCTGTTCCTGGGGCATATGCATGCGTCGATGTACGACGACTACGGGGCTCAGACGGTGCTCTCTGCTCATGACTATTATCGCACGTACTACACGTGGATCGACATCGAATGGTTCCTCACGGCGCAGTCGAACCTTGATGATGAGACCGTTGCCGCCGACATCACGTGTGCGAGGTGGTCGAATCAGACCGCCCACAAGTGTGACCAGTTCCGGATGCGGGTGAGTGAGAGGAACCGCACCGCTTCGAATGCGACCCTTGACAACATCGCTTGCCATGAGATCGCGCACGGGGTCGGGTTCGACCACGGTGACACGGGGCAGAGTTGCATCGACGAGGGCAACAACGGGATCATCACCTGGTATGAGATAGGGAAGATCAATGGGCACTACTAGAAGAGATCGCGGTTGGGGTATTCGACGCGCTGCAATCGCCAGTATCATTGCGCTGTTGCTTGCGGCGTGTTCGATTGGTACGTCCGACGAGTCCACCACACAGGCTCAGGCCGACGTGCCCGTCGGGAAGATTGAGGCCTACTACTCCCCGATCGGGTCGGTCTCTGAGCTGGCGGAACTTTCAACTGCAGTGCTGATCGGTGAGTTCGCGGGAGTCAAGACCGAGGTCTTCGTGCAACCCCCTGACAGCGACGAGGTGATGGCCGGCGTCGATCCTCTCGTGGAAACCGTCTACGACGGGTGGGTGTTCCGGCCAGTCGAGTGGATCAAAGGGGGCGGTGTCGACGAGTTGGTGGTGAGGGTTCCCTCGGCCCTACGGGACGTCAACAGCGGGAAACTCATCTCGCGGCTCATCCCGAACTCGTATCCGATCTCGGAGGCAGACGTCGGGAATCGTTACCTGCTGTTCTTGTCCGACAGGTACACGAAGGAGTACGGACTGTGGAACTTCTACTCATCGCCGTATGGCGCTGCGGAGGTGGGCGGTGACGGCAGGTTGAAGGTCGCCGATATCCTCACAGGGACTGGGCAGAATCCGTTGATGCCTTACCAAGGTCGGGAGGTCACCGAGTTGGTGAATGTGCTGCGAGCCTCGAGGCCGTGACAGCCATCGGGCTTCGTTCCCGATGACGGACCGGTGTGCCCTTCAGGGGATTCGCTCTCGAGGGCGGAGGCGAGGGTGGACGAGCCGGGCGGTTCGGGGGCACCTGGTGATCGCCGATTCGCCGACTCGTGGACCGAGTCCATCCGGGGAGCCCAGCCGCACGTGCTGGAAATCGCAGCCACAACGCGTCCACATGAGACCGAGAAATGTCGAGAACTGGCGCGAGAGGATGAGACACTACATGGGTCTCTGACCTGGCAGCTTATCGCCTTTTCCCTGGTCGCTCTGGTGTGCGAAGAGGCCTTCGGAGACTTTCACACGGCAGAGGTCACTGGTTCGATCCCAGTATCGCCCACCACGAGACCCGCCTTCTCGAGGGCTGGCTTCCAGACGCGCCGTGCCCACGCTGTCCGGCGTATGGGTCCGCCTTCTGGGGCCGGGAACATCACATGAGGCCGAGAAGTGAGGGGAAACGGTGAGAAACGATGAGCATCGAAAACGCCGACAGCGCAAGGGATTTGGCCGTGAGTGGTCACGCCGCGAGTGGGAACTCGCCTGACGGAGCGCCCCGTGGGGTCAGGGTTCGACTCGCTCCTCCGACACCAAGAAACCCCTGGTAGACGGGGGTTTCTTCTTGTATCGGCTACAAGCCACGGGAACGACGAATTGTCAAATGGGGACAAAATGGGGACATTTTCTGAAGAATTGTCCGTCAGATAGCCCGTTCCCGGCCGCCCCAATCGTTCGTGTCCACTCAGTCGGGGGCATGTCAGCTGTCATCATGCCTTCTCTCGGCCCTCCTGATTTCTTCGTCCGTTCTCCACTCGGGGCCGCTCCCGTATTGCCGCTTGTATTGCCTCTTGAGACTGCCTTGGCTCAGGTGGGGCTGGATGTCCTTCCTTCTTGCTTGCGGACATATCTCTAATGGCCCACACGATTGTGCTGACGAGCAACAGACCAGCGATTGCCGCGATTATGACGACGGCACTCATCGTTCACCTCCCTGACTTGAACCCTACGCTCAGACAGTGCGTTCTGGGCCGCCCCAATCGTTCATCAGATAGCCGAACCGGGACTCCTCGAAGTAAACAAGCCGCCGGCCATCAGAGACAGTCGCCACCAACACCTCGAGATCGGACAACACCGAATCGCCAACCGACACAACCGGGCCGCCGTCGAAGTCCTCTCAGCCGACGGATACACCGCCTTCGGAATCAGAAACCACTGGCTCGTCACCGACGAACTCGTCGCCTGGCCCGCCACCGACAACACCCAACGACTCTGGACCGCCATAGTCTCCGCCGCGCCCAAGATTCCCGGCTGCCGTGAGGTCCACTCCCAGCTCTCCGTACAGTCCGCCAGTCTATGGGCCACGCGTTATGTGCGGGTACCTATGCCCCCGGCGCGACTCCGACGAGCGTCGCGCGGGGTGCTTGTTCTACGAGGCCTGTGGGTCTCGACATGGCTCGGCCCATTGGGACGCGAATCCGACCGGCGGCTTTCAGCGTGTTAGAGAGGTTTCCGCTCCTTGGCCTTGGTTGCCTTCTTGTCCTTCTTGGCCTGACGTTTCTCCTTCAGGCTGCTGGACGCGGCTTTCTTGGCGCTTCTTCCGCCCTTGTCTTTCTTCGCCATGGGTGCCTCCCTGAGGACCGTCTGCGGTGACAGCTATGCCCCATTCTGTCACACAGGCACGACCTGATGTCAGAGATCACCTGGGCCAGTTCGGCTTCGCGAGTTCTCGATCCGCTCTTGAGCGGAGTCCGGCTTCGGCGAGAAGCCCTCAAGTCACTCTCTGATGGCTTGAGTGAAGAGCGGGTTCGGTTGGATGAGTTCAAGATGGAGCTACCCGCATCAGCTCGCACTGCATGAGGTGATATTCTGAAAGAGGAGCCACTGTTTTCTCTGTTGGAGAGCACATAGTCGATTGATCACGACGGGAGTTCTGTCGATCTCTGGTCCTTTGAGGCGGGAGAGGCGAGCGGAGACGCCGAGGCTGGCGAAGAGTAGGCGACTTGGGCCCCCTCCGAGGGGGGCGAAGCGGACGAGGTGAAGGAATGAAACCCGAGAGCTACCTGGTCCCGACGGTCATAGAGACCACGAGCCGGGGCGAGCGAGCCTTCGATATCTACAGTCGGCTTCTCATAGACCGCATCATCTTCCTGGGGACCCCCATCGATGACACGGTCGCCAATCTCATCATGGCGCAGTTGCTGCACCTCGAGAGCGAGGATCCCGACAAGGACATCGCTCTCTACATCAACTCGCCGGGCGGGCAGATCACATCGCTGTTCGCTGTCTATGACACGATGCAGTACGTCAAGCCGCAGGTCAGCACCGTGTGTATGGGCATGGCCGCGTCAGCTGCGGCGGTGCTCCTGACCGGCGGGGCCGAGGGCAAGCGGTTCATCCTGCCGCATGCCCGGGTGATGCTCCACCAGCCCTCCGGCGGTGCTGAAGGACAAGCATCCGACATCGAGATCCAGGCCCGGTTGATCGTGCAGATGCGAGAGCAGATCAACCGTATTCTCGCGGAACGGACCGGCCAGGAGTATGACAGGGTCGCCATCGACACGGAACGCGATTTCTGGATGACCGCCGAAGAGGCCATCGAGTACGGTGTGGTCGACCAAATGCTCACCGGCCGAGAGCTCACGGCAGTCCCGAGTGGCGAAGGTTCATAGACGTGGCCAAACTCGGTGACGGTGGCGGCCGACCGGCTCCCAATACATGTTGATGTCCGATAAGCGACGCCCTGAGCGAGCAGATACTGGTAAAAGGCGTCGTCCCTCAGCAGCACGCTCACGACCAGACTCAGCACCACCCGGTTGGGCGGGTTGCCGGCAGGAGCCGCCCGAATCGTGATCCACGATTGCGGGGACCAAAAAGAAAGGTAGGGCTGATGAGCACCGCGCACCCGACCCGACTCAACCAGACCGA
>JAACED010000089.1 GCA_011682695.1 Gammaproteobacteria bacterium | reverse complement strand
CGCCGTGCCACCCCGTAGTAGGACTCCGGATGATCGGGGAGCAGTTCCGTCGGTGTGACGATGACGGTCGCGCCGTACGCGCGCAGGAGGTCCTGTTTCTCCTTCGAGACTTTGTCCGGAACGGTGAAGATGGCCTTGTAGCCGCGTATGGCCGCGATGATTGCCAGACCGACTCCGGTGTTGCCGCTGGTCGGCTCGACGATGGTGCCGCCGGGCTCGAGGAGGCCGAGTTGCTCCGCCCGGTCGATCATCGTGACGGCAATCCGCTCTTTGATCGAACCACCGGGGTTGAGGAACTCGAGTTTCGCGACGAGATTCCCGGGAGGATGAACGCGCGAAAGACGGACGATGGGTGTACGCCCGATCGCTTCGATGGCGTTTTCGTAGATCACGCCGCAAGTGTATCGAGCGCACCGCTCGAACTTGTGTGCGGGCACCTGGCGCTTGCTGCGGGCAAGCTCGCCGCGGTGTGCCGGCTCACGAAGCTCGCACGGACCACGGTGGTGTTCTACGTCGCGGTGAGCGTGCTTGGTTCGTCTACCTTGTGCTCGCCGGCACCCTGTAGGTGACGGCCGTGCTGTCCGGTGCCAACGTGCTGCCCATCCGTCCGGTCGTTCGAGCCGGTTCAAACCGGCTGCCGACTTCCAGCCGCCGGCTTTCAGCTCATGGCATCATCTCGCCGATCGCGTTGCCGGCTGTGCGAAGCGAGGCAGTCGGCTTGAAACTCTGTCTCAGTTCGATCTCGCGGTACTGCGGTGAGCGCTAGAGCAGTCTCCGCAGTGCCTCGGGATCGGAGACGGGAAGCGCACACTGGAAGTTCCTGCACACGTACGCGAGGGTCGAGCCCGTGGCTCGCCCCTCGAGGAGAGGAACGACCTTCGTCGCACTGCCGTCTCGATCGACGGCGAGCGCAACGTCGGGCCGGAATCCTTCCCACACGACCGAGGCGAGTTCTTGTGCATCCGGACCCACGATCGCGATCTCCTGTGGTTCGCGCAGCGTCGTGTGCAAGACGCTCAAGAGATGACCGGCCCCCGAGGGCGACGCAGTCGCGACCGCCGCTCCCGCACGTAGGGCCCGCTCGGAGTGTGCCCTGAGGTCCGCGTCGCCCGTGTACAAGGAAGCGAGGAGCAGGGCTTCGGCTGCGAGGGCGTTTGCCGACGGTGTTGGCGAGTCGAAGTGGTCGCGTTTTCGCGCCAGAGGGGCTTCGACGTCGGCCCCTGTGGTGAAGAACCCGCCGTCCGGATCCGCAAAGAGATCAACCATTCCCTCGATCAGGCGCATCGCTTCGGTATACCAGCGGACCTCTCCGGTGGCCTGGTAGAGAGTGAAGAGACCTAGGGCCGTTGCTGCGTAGTCGTCCGCGAATGCGGGCACACTCGCTCTTCCCTTGCCCCAACTCCTCAGAAGACGCCCGTCTGCCCGGGTGACTTCTGACCGGAGGAACACCGCTGCGTCCCGTGCAGCTTCGAGAAAGCGCGACTCGCCGAGGATGGCTCCGGCCTCGGCGAGGGCGCGAATCGCCAGTCCGTTCCAGGCAGTGACGACCTTGTCGTCGAGGCCGGGCCTGACGCGTTCGGCACGTCGCGAGAGAAGCCGACTACGGGCCATGTCGATCATCGCATCGGCGGCGGCAGGATCGATGTCGAGTTCGGAGGTGACCTGTTCGAGCGGGCGTGTGACGCGAAGATGGTTTCTGCCTTCGAAGGTGCCCTCTTCGGTAACTCCGAAAAAGGCGGCGGCAAGTGGGTTGAGTTGTTCTCCGACGACGTCGGCGAACTCGTCTGCATCCCAGACGTAGAACGTGCCTTCCGAGCCTTCGGAATCCGCGTCCTCTGCCGAGGCGAACGCACCGCCGGGAAGCCGGAGGTCGCGCAACATGTAGTCGAGGGTCCTGATCGCGATCGCGGTGAACGCGGGCTCGTTCAGGACTTGCGCCGAGCGGAGATAGAGGCGGGCCAACTGCGCGTTCGTGTAGAGCATCTTCTCGAAGTGCGGGATCGTCCATGACCGGTCGACGGAGTACCGGGCGAAGCCACCACCGACGTGATCGTGGATTCCACCGTCGGCCATCTTGTTCAGCGTCAGCGACACCATCCGCTTGGCGTCCGGAGCCCACGGTTCGTCGGCGACGCGGAGGAGAAACTCGAGGACCGGTTCCTGTGGGAACTTGGGTGCCCCACCGAAACCGCCCTCGGCTTCGTCGAACTGGGAGGCGAGGGCCTGGTGGGAGGAGACGAGGAGGTCTTCGCCGGGCAGCTGGTCGACACTCGGGATCGCATGAGCGACGAAGTCAGAGAGCTGCTCTGCCTGGGTTACCAGCTCGGCACGCTGCGTCTTCCAGGCGTCGGCGACGGCAGTGATGACCCGCCGAAACGACGGCATGCCATGTCGTTCGACGGCCGGGAAGTAGGTGCCGGCATAGAAGGGTTTGCGGTCAGGGGTGAGGAACACGGTCATGGGCCAGCCGCCCCGGCCGGATATGGCTTGGAGCGCCTCCATATAGACGGCGTCGACGTCGGGCCGTTCTTCACGGTCGACCTTGATGTTGACGAACAGCTCATTCATCAGAGCCGCGGTTTCTTTGTCTTCAAACGATTCCTGAGCCATCACGTGGCACCAGTGACAGGACGAGTACCCGACCGACAGCAGCACCGGCTTCTGCTCGGCTTCTGCCGCGGCGAACGCCTCGTCGCCCCAGGGATACCAGTCGACCGGGTTGTCGGCGTGTTGGAGCAGATACGGGCTCGTCTCGTTGGACAGGCGGTTGGGCATGCCACGACGGTACCCGTCAGATGGCGGTATGGGAACGGGGCTCAGGAGTGGAGTTCGACGATGTCTCCGTCGGAAAGAACGTGGTTCCGTCCGACTTGCTGTCCGTCGAAGTGATCGGTGCCCCAAATGCGGGCATAGCGCAGGTGCTCTGCGATGTCACGATGCACGAGTGCCGCAACGTCCTGGACGGTATCGCCGCTGCGGACCGTGTAGGGCTTGTCCATGGCGGCCGGCTTGCCTGGCACCTTCGTGTAGACGCGGATGATCCCCAGCCTGGAGAAGAGCCATGGTCCGATTTCGTCGACACCCGCTCCCGTGGCTGCCGATACGGTGAGAATCGGGTAGTCGAGGCCCAGCAGCTCTTCGAGGATGGCGACTTCCTCGGTGCACCGCGGTGCCTTATCTGCCTTGTTGGCGACGAGGAGTGTGGGGAGTCGAATCGCGAACGGGTCGTGCTCCGGCGATTGCTCACCCTCATGCCAGGTGCTGGTCAGGGTGACTTTGCGGCTTGCGAGTATCTCGTGGAGGGACTCGACCTGCGCGACGCAGCCGGGGACGGAGACGTCGACGATGAGCAGGCATGCGTCCGCCGGTTGGAGAGCGCCGGCAAGCCATGGGACCGGGTGCTCGGCGGACACCGGGGGCAGATCGACGAGTTGGAACGAGATGTCTTCGTAGTGGAGCATGCCCGGTTGCGGGAACTGGGTCGTGAACGGGTACGGACCCGATGGTGTGCGCGATCCGGTCAGGCGGGCATGGAGGGTGGACTTGCCCACGTTGGGCGGACCGAGCAGGGCGACTTGGGCGGCCCCCTCGGGACGGATGACGGTGGGAGGGCCACTTCTGGCCCCACCTTTCTTTGGTCCTGCGAGTTGCTCGGTCAGCTCCTTGATGCGTGTCTTGATATCCGCTCGAAGGTGCTCGGTCCCCTTGTGCTTGGGTATGGTCCGGTACATCTCGCGCAGTGCTGCGAGGCGTTCCTCGGGGTCGCGGCTGCGCTTGTAGGCGACCTCTGCTGCCTTGTAGTCGGGGGTCAGATTGGCCGGCACGAACTCATTATCGTCCAGCAGGAGGGCAGGCGGGTGGGCTTTGGAGGCGAGCCGATCGATATCAGGCAGCGCGGGCTAGGGTCCGCCGGTACTCGCTGGAACGACGGGCAGGTGGAAGCGATGGACTCGAATCGCATCCGACTTCCCAGTCCAGGATGGTTCTTCGTCATCCTGCTTTCAATATCGGTGTGCACCTGTTCGTGAGCGTCACGGGATCGTGGTTCCTGTTCGAGATGTTCTCGCTGGATTCGGAGGCCAGCGTGCGCACCTGATTCTCCAGCGCTCAATGGCTTCTCCCTGCCGTCCTCCTGCTTCTCCTGGCAAGTAGCGAACGTCGCATGGGCCAGCTCGGCCGGGTTCGAGCAGTCACGGTGCTCGCTCTCGCCGCCTTGTACTTCTCCATTGACGAAACTGCAGATTTCCATGGGGCCATCACCGGCTTCTTGAAGGGGGCGGGGGTTTTCCCGAGGTTCAGCGGAGAAGAAGGAATCTGGATCGTTCTCTACGCGGCAGCGGCCGCGGTCCTCCTTGTTTGGATCCGGGGCGGACTCTGGGCCATTCTCAAGGCTCATCCGAGAGGTTCGCTGCGGGCAATACTCGGAGCGGGAGTCTTCGTCGCCGGTGGAGCCGGAGTAGAAGCAGTCAACTACTCGGATCCGTTCCTCGGTGGCGTGTTGCTCGAGGAGACAATGGAGATGATTGACGTGGCCCTGATGGTGTGGGGGACGATGATCGCGCTGGGAAACCTCGAGGTTGTCTCTCTCCGGCCGTTGTCGGGGGAGGAGTCGTCGACCGACTTGGGTCTGAGGACGGAGAACCAAGAATCGTCCCGAAATGGTCATCAAGGAATCCACGATTCGACCGATCGGGGAAGCTGACCGGGCTCGTCGTTGTTGAAGAGAGGGTGACGGACCGTTCTGTCGCAATGAAAAAGGGGGGTTCACACGACACCCGATGTGTGTCATAGTGTCACGCAGTTGCGTTGCGGCTTGACCGTGACCTTGACGGAGGATAAACCCCAAGATGGCATCGACCGATAAGACGCGCCCCAACGGAAAGGCGGTTGGCAAGACCGACCGCAGCCGCCGTGACCGGCGCAACAAGCTCACCGACGACCGAGGCAGGCTGACGACCGACCTGGTCAGTCAGTACCTGACCGCGATCGGCGAATACGACCTGCTCAGCGCCGAGCAAGAGGTTGAGCTCGCTCAGAAGATCGAGACTGGTGAAGACGCTGCAGAGCAGCTCGACGCCGGCGAGTACAAGACCAAAAAAGAAGAGATCGAGCTTCGTCGCAAGGCACGTTTCGGGAGGGAAGCGAAGGATGCTTTCCTGACCGCCAACCTTCGCCTCGTTGTGGCCAACGCTCGTCGCTACGCCAACACGTCCGGTATCGACTTCCTGGATCTCATCCAGGAAGGCAACCTCGGTCTGATTCGCGCCGTTGAGAAGTTCGACTGGAGAAAAGGCTTCAAGTTCTCCACGTACGCGACATGGTGGATTCGTCAGGCGATCACTCGTGCGATCGCGGACAAGTCTCGAACGGTGCGGATTCCTGTGCATCTTCATGACACGCTGGCAGCCGTGCGGGCAGCGCAGGCGAGTCTGAAGGCGGAACTCGGTCGGGACCCCAAGCCGGACGAGATCGCGGAAGAGGCAGGAGTCACCGTCGACAAAGTCGAGCTGGCGCTCGGCGTCGCGGACACCGTGTCGCTGGAACAGCCTGTTGGTGAAGACGGGGCGCAGCTCGGTGACTTCATCGAGGATGAAGAGGCGACAGACCCTGTGCAGATCACCGAAGAAATGGATGTCGCACACAGCCTGCGGATCTCCATCGATCGGCTTCCTGAGCGGGAGGGACGGATCCTCGCGCTGCGATACGGCTTCTATGACGGCGTCCCCAGGACGCTCGAAGAGATCGGCGACGAGTTCAATCTGACTCGAGAGCGGATCCGTCAGCTCGAAAAACTGGCTCTGTGCCGCCTGCGGCATCCCTCCTTCGGCATCCGGGAACAGGATCTGATCTAAGAGTCTGCCGGGTGGTGCCGCACGAATCGGCGGCTGGACTGGTTGCCTGCAGCCAAGACCCCCTCCGTCCTCGGCCAGAGCGCCGAGGACACCTCCCCAACGTCGACCTGGCGGCCTTCTGGGGGAGGAAACGGACCTCCTTCCGTCCTCGGCGCGGCACCTCCCAAGACCCCCTCCGTCCCTGACGGGACACCTCCTCCAGCGTC
>JAACED010000088.1 GCA_011682695.1 Gammaproteobacteria bacterium | reverse complement strand
TCGACCGGCAACCTTTGCGGTGTTCTGCCGGCCAGGAACGCCGCTCGCTGCGTTCTCCGCCTCAACGCACCTGCAGGTGCGCCTTCGTTGTGCGCGTCTTGCGATCGATTCGGATCGACCCGTCCTTTTCGTTCGAGTCGAACTGTCGGGTCGATCCGTGTCGACGCGACGCCCCTGCCTCGGCATCGACACCCCGAACGTTACTGGCCAAGGCACTAGCCGACGGCGCCGGCCTCGGCCATGTTCAGCTCGATGAGGCGATTGAGTTCGACGGCGTACTCCATGGGGAGTTCCTTGACGATCGGCTCGATGAACCCCGCGACGATCATCGACGTCGCCTGCTCCTCGGTGAGCCCACGGCTCATCAGATAGAACAGCTGGTCCTCACCGACCTTCGAGACCGTCGCCTCGTGCCCGATCTGGGCGTCCGCCTCCTCGATCTCCATGTAGGGGTACGTGTCCGAGCGTGAGTCTGCGTCCAGGATCAACGCGTCGCACCGTACGAACGATTTGGTCCTCTCGGCCCCGGGTTCCACCCGGACCAGCCCGCGATACCCGGCCCGCCCGCCGCCCTTGGAGATCGATTTCGACGTGATCGTTGAAGTCGTGTCCGACGCCGCGTGCACCATTTTCGCTCCGGCATCCAGATGCTGGCCGTCGCCGGCGAACGCAATGGAGAGCACCTCGCCGTGGGCGCCTTTGCCCATCATCCACACGGCCGGGTACTTCATCGTGAGGCGGGATCCCAGGTTTCCGTCGACCCATTCCATGGTCGCGTTCTCATACGCGGCGGCACGCTTGGTGACCAAGTTGAAGACGTTGCGGGACCAGTTCTGGATCGTCGTGTAGCGGCAGCGGCCACCTCGTTTGATGATGATCTCGACCACCGCCGCATGCAGCGAATCCTTCGAATAGATCGGCGCGGAGCAGCCCTCGACGTAATGCACGAAGGCATCCTCGTCCACGATGATCAGCGTCCGCTCGAACTGTCCCATGCTCTCGGCGTTGATCCGGAAATACGCCTGCAACGGCTGGTCGAGGTGCACGCCCGGCGGCACATAGATGAACGAACCGCCGGACCAGACCGCAGAGTTCAGGGCGGCGAACTTGTTGTCGTTGGGAGGGATCACCGTCCCGAAGTACTTGCGGAGGATGTCCGGATGCTCCTGGAGGGCGGTATCCATGTCCGAGAAGAACACGCCCTGCTTCGCAAGGTCCTCACGGTTGCGGTGATAGACGACCTCGGAGTCGTACTGGGCGCTTACCCCCGCGAGGTACTTGCGTTCGGCCTCGGGGATCCCCAGCTTCTCGTATGTCTCCTGGATCGACTCGGGGACCATGTCCCAGTCCTCGACGGTGCCTTCGGTCGGTTTGACGTAGTAGTAGATGTCGTCGAAGTCGATCTCCTCGAGCATGCTGCCACCACCCCAGGTCGGCACCGGCTTGCGAAGGAAGCGCTTGTAGGCCTTCAGGCGGAACTGCAGCATCCACTCCGGCTCGCCCTTCATGGCCGACATCTCGCGGATGATGTCCTCGTTGAGGCCCTTGCGCGCCTTGAAGACCGTCGTCTCTTCCGAGTCGTGCCATCCCAGCGAGTATGCGCCGAGGTCGAGATCAACTGTGGACATGCTGCACACCTTTTGCACTACGGAGGTAGTGCATATTATCAGGAGCTGGGAATTGTACCGCCGGAGGGTACTCGGCCTCATGCTTCTCAGGGGAAGCAGGGGTCGACGCGACGGGAGCGGCCCGAAGGCCGCTCCCGGACTGGTCAGGGTCAGAGACCTACTTGTTCTTCTTCTTTTCGTGGCCGTTTGCGTGGTTCGACCCGTGGGCGTCAGGTGCTTCGACCTCGGGCGCCTCGAGCTCGCTCAGGTCGTCGGCAGCGATGAGTCCGTGATCCTTCTTCCACTGGCCTTTGCCGAGGTCGCTCTTGGCGACCTGCTTGATCAGGTGGCCCTTCTTGCCCTCGTACCCCGAGAGAGCGTCCATCCCGTCTTCGCTCTTGAGCCAGTGGACGAACGCCGACACGAACTGCCCATGGTTCACCTGTCCGTTCGGCCCAGACACGTCGAGACACTGCCCGCCATCCTGCAACTCACTGCACGGATCTTCGCCGTCGCCCTCTGGGAAACCCCAGTAGAAGGCGAACTCCAGGAGTTCCACGAGTGGGTCCGCGGCGGGATCCACATACAGAGTGAAGTCTTCGCTCCCCGGCTCAACCGCCGGAGCAGAACCGGCCGTTGCTTCCGCTCCAGCCGGTGCTGGATCGTCCGCATACGCAAGCCCCGCCAGCGACAGCACCATGGCCATCACCAGGGTGATAACCCCGAATCGTCTCAGTCTCATGTTCACTCCTCGATCCAGCTTCCCAGCTTCGTGAGGTGAGTCCTCAGTGTGACCGGACGCTACACCACTCTTGGCATTTGCGCCACCACTTTGTGTGGTTATTGTATCCCAACCCCTCGCTCCCACACCTCGTTCAGGCGGGCGAAGGCGCCCCCCGCCTTCAGCAGCTCCTCGTAGGTACCCTCTTCAACGATCCGCCCGCCGTCCACCACGATGATCCGGTCGGCACGCTTCGCAGTGCGCAATCGGTGGGCGATCACGATCGCCGTTCGGTTCTCCAGCAGGTGGTCGAGGGCGGCCTCGACGATCCCCTCGGTCTCGGGATCCAGGTTGGAGGTCGCCTCGTCGAGCACGATCACCGCCGGGTCCGCGGCGAGCGCCCGGGTGAGCGCCACGAGCTGGCGTTCTCCCGACGACAGCCTGCTCCCGCGCTCGCGCACGTCCGTATCGAGGCGTTCGGGCAGGCTCCTCACCCAGTCCGAGATCCCAACCGTCTCACAGATCCGCCACAGTTCCTCGTCATCGATGCCCGGCCGGGCGAACGTCAGGTTGTCCCGCAGTGATCCTGCGAACAGGAACCCTTCCTGAGGGACCATGACGATGCTGCGCCGCAGCTCCTCATAGTCGAGGTCTCGCAGGTCCACGCCGTCGAGCGTGATGCGACCTTTCGTCGGGTCGTAGAAGCGGATGGCGAGCTTGGCGATCGTGGACTTGCCCGCGCCGGTCTCACCGACGACTGCCAGTCGCTCTCCGCACCGCAGATGCAGGTTCACGTCATAGAGCACCGGCAGGTCCGGGTCGTATCCGAACGTGACGTTCTCGAACGCGACCTCACCGCACGCTCCATCGGGCAGGTGAATCGGCTCCGACGCTTTGGCCAGGTCGGATTTCGTGTCCAGGATCCCGAACAGCTTCGAGAGCGCAGCGAGCGCCGCCTGCAGCAGGTTGTAGACGTTGGAGAGCTGCACGATCGGATCGAAGAAATACCCGAGGTAGAGCAAGAACGCGACGAGAGAACCGAAACTCAGCTCGCCGGCGAGTACCCGGCGGGCACCGACCAGCAGCACCAGGCCGGTCCCGACGGTGGCGATGAAATCGACCGATGGGAAGTACGAGGCGATCGCCTTCGCCGCCTGTATGTTGGCTTCGAAGTACTTCTGGTTCACACGCCCGAACTCGACGGCCTGGCGGCGCTCCTGCGTGTACGCCTGCACCACCCGGACACCGGAGATCCCCTCCTGCAGCGTCCCCAGGACGCGGCCGATCTGCTCCCTGATCGCCTTGTACGCCCTGTTGGAATACTTGCGAAAGATCATCGAGACACCGGCGAGGGCCGGCAGCAGGGCGAGCACCGTCCAGGCCAGCGTCGTGTCGATCGAGAACATCGCGATCGTCACACCGGTCACCATGAGCCCGCTCGTGATCACCGAGATCGCACCCTGATCGACGAACGCGGTCAAGGCTTCGACGTCCGATGTCATCCTCGAAACCAGCACACCGACCTTCGACCGAGAGTAGAAGGCGATGTCGAGACTCATCATGTGACGGAACACCCGCACCCGCAGATCACGCAGATACCGCTCGCCGACGGCTGCCACCTCGTAGAGGGAGAAACGCTGCGTGAAGTACTGGGCGATCAGCACGACGAGATACACACCGGTGGCCCGCAGAATGACCCCCACGTCTCCCGCCATGACGCCACCGTCGATCCCCGAACGCAGGACCAGCGGGACCGCCAGCTTCGCAACCGTGGCGAAGATCGTGAGCAGCAGCGCCCACAGTGCCGCCCCGAGCAGTGGGCGACCGTATCGCCCTGCTCTGGCGAGCAACCTGAGCGGGCGGTCGATCTCGTGCTCCCCGCCGTAGCGTGCGTACATCATGGTGTCGCGCCGTTCTGCATCACGCCGGTCTCGGCCAGCACCTCGCGGTATCGGGCCGACTCGACGAGTAGCTGCTCGTGCGTCCCCGAGGCGATGATTTCACCGTCGTCGAGCAGCACCACCCTGTCGGCCAGGGTCAATGTGGAGGTGCGGTGGGCGATGATGATCGTCGTCCGGCCCGCCATCACCTCCTCGAGCGCTTGCCTGATCTCCATCTCGGTGACGGCGTCGACCGATGAGGTAGCGTCGTCGAGGATCAAGACCCGCGGGTCCCGCAGAATCGCCCGTGCCAGCGCGATCCGCTGGCGCTGTCCCCCGCTGAGGCTGTAGCCGCGTTCTCCGACCACCGTGTCGTAGCCGTCGGGGAGCCGGCAGATGAATTCATGCGCCTGCGCGAGACGAGCCGCCAGCCGGACCTGCTCGTCCGTCGCGTCGGGGGCGCCAAACGCGATGTTCTCGCCGATGCTCGCCGAGAACAGAAACGGCTCCTCGAACACGAGCGCCACCTGGCTGCGCAGGTCGTCGATCCGCAGACTGGCGATGTCGACGCCGTCGAGCAAGATCGAGCCGTTGTCGGGGTCGTAGAAGCGGGGCACGAGGTAGGCGAAGGTCGTCTTGCCCGATCCGGTCGATCCGACGAGTGCAACCGACGTGCCGGCGGGGATCGTGAGGTCGACATCGCGAAGCACGGCGGAACCGTCCGGGTAGGCGAACGAGACATGGGAGAAGCGCAGCGCACCTTGCCCGTCGGGCAGAGGCACCGGTTTCTCGGGGGTCTGGACATCTGGAGCGGTCTTGAGCAGTTGGGTCACCCTCGCCGCGGCGGCGGCCGACCGGGGAAGCTCCGCAAAGAACCAGCCGGTGATCCGCAGCGGGAACATCAGCACGGCCATGTACTGGGTGAACGCGACGAAGTCGCCCAGCGTCATCGCTCCCGAGACAACACGGGTCCCACCGATGGCGAGGACTGCCGCGGTCGCCAGGGCCGGGATCATCTCGAACATCGGCACGTACACCGACCGCAGGTGCAGCATCTCCATCGTCCGCCCGAAGATCCGATCGGCGCTGCGGCTCAGGCGACCGACGACCTGCTCCTCCTGGCCGTAGGACTTCACCACTCTCACCCCGGCCACCACTTCTTCGACGACCCTGGAGAGATCGGCGAGTCTCTGTTGCACCTCCCACGACACCCCTAGAATCCGGGTCGCGTAGCGATTGGCAAGCAGGAACAGCGCCGGCACCGACAGAGAGGCGACCACGCCCAGGACGGGGTCGAGCGCGATCAGGGCAGCGACGATGATCGCCGCGAGGGCGACGTTCGCGATCGTGATCGGCATCATGGCGAAGATCAGGCGGACCTGCGAGAGATCCGACGATGCTCTCGACATCAGCTCCCCCGTCGGGACCTTGTCGTGAAAGCTGAACGCAAGGCGCTGGACGTGTTCGAACAGGCGGTTGCGCAGGTCGGTCTCGGCACGGTAGGAAAGGCTGAACGCAAAGAAGCGGCGTCCACCGATGCCGAGCGCCTTGAGGAATCCGACGGCGACGATCAGCCAGAAGAGGGGCACGAGGAGATCGGGCCGGTTGCCGTCGATGGCGCGGTCCACGACGAGTTTCGTCAGGTACGGCACGAGCGCCACCATCGACATCCACAGCAGGGCGCTGCCGATCGAGAGCGCCGACGCCTTCCGATACCGCAACAGAGTTCGGCCGAGGAGGCTCAGACCGGTCCTCACCGTCGGGTCACGCAGCGTTGAACTCACTCGTCCCCCTCGTCTTCGTCTTCGTCAGGGTCTTCGTCTTCGGCGGCATGGCCGGAGTGTTCACCCACGTGTTCGCCGGGGTACTCGCCGGCGT
>JAACED010000087.1 GCA_011682695.1 Gammaproteobacteria bacterium | reverse complement strand
CCAGCGTCTGGCGGATCATGCTCGCCGACGAAAGACGTATCCACCAGACCACCCACACCCAGACCCGGGCAGCTTGACAAACACAGAGGCACCCCGAGGATTCCTCCCGGCGACTCAGCCTGCGTTGACGGTCAGCACGATTCTGCCCTGCGCGGCGGCCTGCTCAACGAGTGGTGTGCCTGCGCGACCTCCTCCAGCCCCATCCGTTCGCGATGACCGGTCTGATCTTGCCCTGCGCCAACAGGTCGAAGAGCACAGTCAGATCCCTGCGGAACCAATCCGGACGCTTCTTGCGCAGCGCGCCGATCCGGTAGAAGATCGTCGAGCGGCCGTTCGGGAGGAGGTTCCACAACAGGACCCGCATGAACTCGCTGGGACGCTGCCGCCCCTGTCCATGACGCTGTCATGGAAGCCATGGGCCGCCGGTGATCCGCCCGGCTCGAATGATGCAGGCGACCGCTTGAAGCCGTCTCCGCCGATGGTGTCGAAAACAGCGTCTACACCCTGTTCGGTCAACGCCCGGACGCGCGCGACGAAATCCTCACTCCGATGGTCGATAGAGGTTGCTCCGAGGTCGGCGACCAGCTCGTGCTTGGGCTCCGAGGCCCTCCCGTACGTCTCCAGGCCCGCCAGATCTCCCAGTTGAAGCAACGCCGTGCCGACTGCCCCGCCCTCACCGGAGACTGCCTCCGATGCGACCCGCACCACCGCCTCCCTCGAGCAGTTCCGCTGGGGCTCGCCATCGACCCGGGCCGCTACCGACAACCCAATCCCAGAACGAGGCCGCACTCGACGAAGAAGTGCCAGGCAAGCAATCGATACAAGGCGCCACGCATCTTTCCGGTACACGTGTCGGGCGCCCGATCCGGAGCGTCCCGCACCTGTGGTCGATGCCTACAGGGCAGACTGCCGATCCGTCTGCCGCCATCACTCCGATGAGACGGCGTTCGAATTCGGCCGCGACAGGCCCACATCCCACAGACCTGCGCGTCGGGAGAGGTTGTCACCACCGCGCGACGACCCGTGGCAGGCCTTCGGCTGCCGTGGGGTCGCCCCTGCCTCAGTCCTCCTCTTCGCGTCGAACGAGTCGTCTCGGAACCACCACGAAGGCGGTGAACAATGCAACGAAGGCTCCGGCGGCGGCAACTACTTCCATACTCATGTCCCTTTCTTGGCTCTGATCGCTCGAACGGTCATTGATCTCTCCCGAATGCGTGGCCGGGCAGACCTCGTCACGATGGGCCCACGATGTCATCCATCACGTAGCCCATCTGGGTGAATTCGGTGGCGTCGATGCCGGCGATCTCGTCGGCTTCCGAGACTCTGAGACCCATCCCCGCCTTGATGAGACCGAAGACGATGGCAGAGGCCACAGCCGTCCAGGCGACAACCGTCACAACGCTGATGAGCTGGGCGATGATCTGGCCTTTGTTGCCGACGATGAGCCCGGACACCCCGCCATAGACACCGTTCGCAAAGATGCCGACGGCAATGAGCCCCCACAGACCCGCTCCTCCGTGGCAGGCGACCGCCCACACGGGATCGTCGAGATGCAGCCGCCGCTCCAGGAAACCGGCGACACCGATCACGAGTGCGCCGGCGATCCCGCCGATGACGACTGCCGCCCATGGATCGACGTAGGCACACGGGGCGGTGATCGCCACGAGCCCGCCGATGGCGCCGCTGGCGGTCACCGGGATGTCGGCTTTCCCCGTCCGAATCAGACGGATGTAGTAGGCCACGATCGCTCCGGCTATCCCCGCCAGGAACGTGTTCACTGCGATGACCGAGATGCGGAGGTCGGTGGCCGCGAGGGTGCTGCCGGAGTTGAAACCGAACCAGCCGAAGAACAGGATCATCGCTCCGATGATGATGTAGCCCATGTTGTGTCCCGGGATCGACCGTGGTCGCCCATCGGAATCGAACTTGCCGCGTCTCGGACCCACCATCAGCGCTCCGACCAGTGCGGCGATGCCTCCGACGGCGTGGACGACACCCGATCCGGCGAAGTCCTTCGCACCTGCGCCGAACGGCAGCGTGGCGAGCCATCCGCCGCCCCACACCCAATGGCCGTAGATCGGGTAGATCAATGCGGAGATGAGGAAGCTGTAGGCCATGTACGCATCGAGCCTCGTGCGCTCTGCCATCGCACCCGACACGATGGTGGCCGCGGTTGCCGCGAACACCATCTGGAAGAACCAGAAAGCCGCCGTTCCGACATCGTTCGCCTGGCCGCTCAGGAAGAAGCCCGAGTACCCGACGAACGCGTTGCCCTCATCGAGCCCGGACGCCAACGCGGAGCCCCCGAACATGAGGGCAAAACCGAACGCCCAGAATGCCAGACCGCACATGCAGAAGTCGATGAAGTTCTTCATGAACACAGAGCCGGCGTTGCGCATCCGTGTCGACCCTGCCTCCAACAGCGCGAAACCCGCCTGCATGAAGAACACGAGAAAGGCGGCGATCAGCGTCCATGCATAGTTGACCGCTACCACCGCCACCGCCGCGACCCCCGGAGCGCCTTGCAGGTCGATGATCGAGCCCCCGGTCGGATCGGCCGCACGGGCAACCTCGGCCGGAACAAGCCCGATTAACAATAGGACCAGCGCGACCCACAAACGTCTCTGGCGCAGCCATGATTTGACCAGGGGCTTCATGTGTTCATCTCCTCCTTCTCGCACAGATCGGCGATGCGCCGGTGCAGAACCATCTAAGACGGCCCTTGTTCCGTACCGATTGCGGCGCCGTTACCGGCTTGCGACCAGCTTGTTACGAATCGGTTACGGGCCCTCCACACGGATGCGAGGGTCGGGACCGACCTCGTCCACCTTGGCCTCCCACGTCCCGCATCGCGAGATCTGACTCAAGGGCGTCGTGAGCGGCGGCGGGGGGATTGGCGAGGTCCGACGCTCTTCAAAACGGTTGACGGCCCGGATCCAATCCGCCATACTGCCCGCCAGATGTTCCAGCCGACCACCACCATCATTATCGACTAGCGCATACGGCTGATCGTGTGCGCCCAACCCTTCGCCCGGCGGAGGGTTTTCTGTTGCCCGGGAGTTCGCCATGAAGACCGAGATCTACGACACCACTCTGCGAGACGGCTCTCAGCAGGAAGGCATCTCGCTGACCGTCGGCGACAAACTGCGGATCGCCTCCTTGCTCGACGAGTTGGGAGTCGATTACGTGGAGGGTGGGTGGCCGGGCGCCAATCCCAAAGACGACGAGTTCTTTCGCCGGGCACGGAACGAGCTGGATTTCGAAACGGCGACGCTGGTTGCCTTTGGGTCGACCCGACGACCACGGGGCACCGTGGCCGACGATCCTCAGTTACAGGCGCTGCTCGCCGCCGAAACCGAGACCATCTGCATTGTCGGCAAGTCGTGGGACTACCACGTGCGCGAAGTGCTCCGAGCCGATCTCGACGAGGGTGTGCGCATGGTTGCCGAGTCGATCGAGTACCTGCGCGATCATGACCGGCGGGTGTTCTTCGATGCCGAGCACTTCTTCGATGGCTTCCAGGCCAACCCGGAGTTTGCGCTCCGGGTGCTGCAGGCGGCCACGGCAGCCGGAGCAGAACGATTGGTGCTGTGTGACACCAACGGCGGGACCCTCCCCTCCGCGATCTTGCATACGATCGACCGGATACAGGAGGCCCTCCCCGAGAGCCGGCTGGGCGTCCACTTCCACGATGACGTCGGATGTGCCGTGGCCAGTTCGCTGGTGGCGATCGACGCCGGTGTCCGGCAGGTACAGGGTTGCATCAATGGCTACGGGGAGCGGACCGGCAATGCCAACCTCTCGACGCTCATCCCCGACCTCGTCCTCAAGATGGGCCTTTCGGTACTCCCCGAAGGAAGGCTGGAACTCCTCGGCCCCGTGGCACACCACATTGCCGAAATCGTCAACATCTCCCTCGATCCCCATCATCCCTATGTCGGGACATCCGCATTCACCCACAAAGCCGGGCTCCACACGTCGGCCCTGGCTCGCCGGTCCGACGCGTACGAGCACGAGGACCCGTCCCGGGTCGGGAACCGCACCCGCATGGTCGTTTCGGAGCTGGCCGGCCGGGCGAGCGTCCTGACCGAGGCGACGAATCTTGGTCTCGAGGTCGACGCCGAAACGGCCGCACGCATCCTCGAACAAGTCAAGGACCTCGAACACAAGGGCTACCACTTCGAGGCGGCCGACGGATCCTTTGAACTGCTCATGCGCAGGACGCTCGGGTGGGATCAGGACTTCTTCGAGCTGGAATCCTTCCGGGTGTTCATCGATCGGCGGGCCGACGAGGAAATCGGCGCCGAGGCCACCGTGAAAGTGATGGTCAACGGCCGGCGGGTCGTCACCACCGGGGAAGGGGTGGGCCCGGTGCACGCATTGGATCAGGCGCTCCGGGCTGCGCTGAGAACCGCATATCCGGACCTCGACCGCCTCCGGCTGACCGACTATCGGGTGCGAGTGCTGGATTCCTCGTATGGGACCGAAGCGACGGTGCGGGTGCTGCTCGAAACATCCGACGGAGACGAAACATGGGGAACGATCGGAGTCCACGAGAACGTCATCGAAGCCTCGTGGGATGCGCTTACCGAAGGCCTGATCGTCGGGCTACTGCGGCGCCAAGAGTCCAGCCGTCCCGGGATGTGACCTCCCTCGAGCCGCCGGCTTGTGGTCTCGCCGCAGCCGTTTCCACGGTTCGGCGCTCAACCGGATGTGCATGCCTCACGTTCCCCCGACCGGACAGAACGCGCTCGTGGCCGCCTTGGCAGCCGTCGACCACATCTGCTGGATGTCCCGGTCGGCTTTGGCACCGGCCTTCTCACCTACAAAGTCCGCCAGGTCTTCCGGACTGTCGAAACCGGAGCTACACACCTCGCGAGCGAACTCCATCCACTGGTCGTTCGTCGCGTCGTAGCCGGCCAAGGTGGCGGCTTGGCGAGTCACGGTCAGGAAGGTGTTCTTGACCAGTTGTGGCGCACCGTCGACTCCGAAGGTGGTCGGAGGAGATGTAGTGGTCGAGCAAGCGGCCATCATCACGGCCAGCAGCAAGACAAGGCACTTCCGCTTCATGCCTTCAACATCGGCTCATACGCGTCGACGGTTGAGGACTGAGAGGCCCGGCTCAGACCTCACTCGACGACAGCCATCTCCGAAGGTCCCGTCTCGGGACGTGGTGTACGGGTGATACCGCGTCCGCGATGCCGGCTGCCCAGTAACCGGTTGCTGGTTCCGGTGCCGGGGTCACCCCCTCGAGGCTGTCTGGCTCGATGAGACGAAGGCCGCTTCGGTCGAGGCTCTCGTGGCTGGTGGAGCCAATCGTCATCGGTATTGGAGCGAGCGTCGTCGAGATCATTCGGTGTGTCCTCAGCGCCGATCACGACCTCGTCGTGATCCCCGACGCGGCTGAGGGATACAGGAGCACCACCTTGCGCCTCCTCCGGGAACGCCCTGTGCCTGTGTGGGTCATGACACCGGGGCATTCGATTCCGCGGCGGATCCTTGCGGCTCCCGAACACCGAGTAGCGCGGTGTTCGATCGTGTTCATCTCACGCACCCGACTGATCGCCGCTCTCCTCGCCTGAACTCGACCCCCAGACCGTCGCAATAGCGTCATCTGCAAGACCCTGCCCGGCTTCCTCGTACAGATTTCGCGCTACGCCGACGCCGACGTCGTTCAACTCGATGACCTGATCCGGGTACGTCGCTATCACCCCTATCTGCGCATCTGGCAGATACTCCTTCGCACGCTCAACGCACTCGAGATTCGACGTATGATTGTCGGTCGCTATCAGGATCAACTCGACTTCTTCCCGAAACCGAAGTCGCTCCCAGAGGTCCCGGTCGAGCGCATCACCTCGTATGACATTGCGCCCGCGACTTGTGTGAAATGCCACGGTTCGCTCGCTCCGATCCATCCCGACGACCACAGGGCCCCGCCGAAGAGAGATCTCATCGTACGCTCCCACCCCGACCCGTCCCATGCCAAGCACGAGAACGCGTGCGTATCCGCAATCGAGCACTGCATCCTCGGGCAGGGGTGGCTGTCGTTCAAGAGCCGCGAGACGATCCGAGAGAACTCCGTACATCCGGTCACGAGCTGTATTGCCAACGGATACCATGACGAATGACGCTGCAACAGCGACCGCTATCGCGGACAACCACTCCTGCTCGAGATGCCCAGCGGCAAGGCTCGCACTGGCCACGATCAAGCCGAACTCGCTGTAGGTCGACAAGGTCAATGAGGAGTGGAAGGCCGTGCGCGTTCTCAGCCGGAACCGGGTGAACAGCACGAAGAAGAGCGCACCCTTGAGGGGGATGAGGAGCAGCATCAAGCCTGCAACAACGTACGCTCCGATCGGCGGTGTCCCGGCAAGCCCGATCGAGAGGAAGAATCCGACGAGGAACAGATCCTTGAAATCGAGGAGGCGGTCCGCCATCTCCCCCGCCTGTGGGTGTGAGGAAACTGCAATCCCGGCGAGCAGCGCTCCGAGTTCGGGCTTGAGCCCCACAAGTTCGAAACCGCCCGCTCCAATGCCAACGGCGAGCGCGAATCCGAGGAGGACGAGAAGCTCCCCGTGGCCACTGCGAGCAACCAGCCAGCTGAAGCTTGGACGCAGCGCCACGATGACCAGGATCATCGGCACAGCCCACCACGTCGGAGAGGCACCGGCGGTGACCACGAGAAACGCGACTGCGAAGACATCCTGGACGATCAGAACGCCCACCGCAGCACGGCCCGAAAGGGACCCTGCCTCGTTCATCGTTTCGAGGAGCTTGACGGCAAGGACCGTGCTCGAGAAGGAGAACGCCAGTCCCAGCATCAAAGCCTGACCAAGATCGAGACCGGTGGCAAGGGGCAGGCCGAATACACCGATGGCCAGCACGACGCCCGCCGAGAGCGCTGAGAAGACAATCATGTGAATCGTGGCCGTCCCCCACACTGCCGGACGAGCGAGGAAACCGACCTTCAGCTTGAGACCGATGCCGAACAGGAGTAGATACACACCGATCTGGCTGAGTGTCTCGATCCCTGCGGTGGCTTCGAATCCGAACGCGAAAAGCACAAAGCCGGCGACGAGGTAGCCGACGAGAGGCGGAAGGTGGAGACGGGCAGCGAGCAATCCAACGGCGTAGGCGACAATGATCAGAGCGATGCTCATGACGCACCACGATACCGTGTGATATCGAATCGGCTTGGACGCGATAACCCATCATCCGCCATCGACACCCACCAGCATGTTCTACCTGGGATGCAATCGAAGCCGCAGGTATATTCCGGAGACCGATCGCCCCGGAGGCTCCTACCGGCCAAGGCCGGGAGAACACCAGAAATGACCAACCCCGCTACGCGAGGAAACCGCCGGCAGACGAAGGACCGCCAATGGTTCTCTTCGTAGCGGGGCGGGATTTGAACCTAAAGACTCGAATCTCCGGGACGTGGACTGCCCCGTCTACGGAAACTGCTGTCTTACCACCAAGCAGGACACGACGGGAGCGCAGCAACCGACTCCAAACTTCGACCTTCGGGGTATGAGCCGAGAAAGCCCAATCCGCCGACCTGGGGAATGCCCGACAACCCTTGTCCTGACTGGGTTTTCGCGTCTCAACGTTTCTCGCCATTTCCCGTCTCATCCCACCCTCTCGAGCGATGGACGCGCGATGGAATGCCGGCAATATGAGGGCCCCGAGTGCGTCGTCGAGCGGGCCACAACGCAGGTGAGTGCGCCGGCTACTCGAGCGATTCTCCGATCATCCGTGGCCTCTCTTCGGTCACAGCCAGCCGCAGAATCTCAGAAAGGACTCGGCGACGACGGCGCCGGCAGGGAAGAGCCAACTCGCTCGCCACACCTGCAACCACGGTCGCTCCACAGTTCGTGCAAGCGGTGGGACCGGACCCATATGCTTTCGACGCCCGCGGGTGATGTGAACCGGCGGATCCCGAAGTTGCAGGCGGGGTCGTTCTTCCCGTCGCGGATGTCGATTCCAACAAGGCACCCCCTCGATCCAGCGTCGGACGGGAAGTTCGAATGAGCGGGTCATCTCATTGTGGTCTGCGACGGACCGGTGGCTGGTCGACCTCTGGAACGAATCGATGGTTCCCGACCGCGCCATTGCCGTGTTGTCGGGCTCAAGGGGTGCCGATCTTGCCTCGATACCCTCTCACCAGTCGACGCCCACGTGCCCCACCGGCCGGGAGACCAGGACAGAGATGAGGATAAACACCCGCTCTACCCGGGAGGCCGACACGAAAGCAAACAGGGATCGAGAAAGGTTCCGACTGACTAGTGATTGCACCAGGTGCGATTATTGGCTTGTACCCGGTTGGATGGAAGAGAGTGACGAGATCACTTCAGCGCCAACTTGGCGTCGCCGGGGGCGTTGGATTCTCGCTGGCATTCTCCTCGTCAGTATCGTGACCGCACCCTCACCAAGAGCGGCTGAGGACTACAACGACGACGAGCACTCGCCCCTCGTGCAAGCCCCCATCGCTCATGCCCAGTTCGAGACCTTCCACCCATTTGCCGACGGGAACGGACGGACTGGCGGGCCCTGATCCATGTCATTCTCCGACGGCCAGGGCGATGGTCAGAAGGCGTAGCATGTTATCAACCCTAGTTGATAAC
>JAACED010000086.1 GCA_011682695.1 Gammaproteobacteria bacterium | reverse complement strand
TCCCGGGGAGCGCACGCGGTAGTCGGAGTCACAACCGAGATTCAGCAGGTCGGCGAAGTAATCCTCGTCAGTGCGGTCGGGACGGCCGTCACGCTCAAGAGTCCGGCGTAGCCAACTCGAAGTCTCCCGAAACGGACTTGAATCGGATCCGAACGCGGATCTTGTCACCCGTGACCTGGCCGGGTCCCGGCGATGAAGGCAGCTTGATGTTCCCCGACAAGCTGCGCAGATCGACATCGACGCTCCGCCCAGGTGGAATCCGAACAACGGTGTCACCCGATGCCGTGCTCGCGACGATGTCGGATCCCAGGTATCGATCCACGGTGATGTCCCCCGATGCCGAGCGCAGCACGAGGTCTCCATGAGCCTCATCGATGTCGATATCACCCGACGCCGTGTTGATGGTCGAATCTCCGCGGACGGTCCGAATCCGGATGTCTCCCGATGCCGCGATGAGTTTGCCCTTCCCCTCGATCGCATCGATCTCGATATCGCCCGACGCCGTCTTGGCCAACAGTTCTCGCCGCACCTCGCCCACGCGCAGATCACCAGAGGCCGCCGAGACGTTCAGGTCTTCAAGCGGCGTGTCGACGTCGAGATCGGCCGATGCCAGCGACGCGACGACTCCGGTTCCTGAAGGAACCGAGAACGTCACTTCGAGCGAGCCCCGAAGAAAGTGCCCCTGTTCCTGGCGAACGCTCACGAGGTCGCCCGCCTGATCGATGGCGACCGAGTCCGATGCTCGGCCCCGAACCTCCACATCGATCTTTCCGGTCCGGCCGGGAATAATCCGCACGCTGCCCGATCCAAGTCGAACCGAGATTCTGGGCCGCTCCCCTACCTCGAAGGACTCGTGCCGGGCGCTCACAGCTCCACCGTCCCTGAGATCCGCTTGCCGCTGCGGCGTACTTGTGCCCTCGACGACAGGGTCTTCACAACCCAGGAGTTCACCGAATCTCCCGTGTCGGCCGCGGCGGTTTCGATCAGTTCCTTGACCTTGTCGGGAAGGCGCAGTGTGAGCCGTGCCTCGCACGACCCGGCGGCAACCTCGCCTGCGTCGGAAGCTCGCACACGAAGCTCCGGTTCGCCGTCGGACATCACGACGTCGATCTCGTGGTCGGGAAGCTGGGCCGAGACCTCGGTCGCCGCCTGCTGGGCGAGATCGATGACAATCTGGCGCACGGTCGCGTCCAGCATTCCGAGCATGACCTCGGCTGCCGCGGCCACCGCAGCATCGTCACCGGAAAGATCGACCTGGCGCGTGATGGCTTCTTCGAGCTTGGAGAGAGCAGTAAGACTATGCATGACATCATAATGCTGTCACCTAGACGTCGTGCTGTCAACCATTCATCTCGGATACCGAGATCGCTCACTCCGAGCGGCCGACCGCCGTCGAGAGTCCGGGCATCGTCTCGTAGAGCGTTGTTCGCCTCGCCGGTACCTTCCCTGCGGACCGAATCAGGTCCTCGAACCGCTCAACGGTCATCTCCTGGCCGTGAGTGGCGCCCGCCGATCTCGTGATGCTCTCGCCCATGAGAGTCCCGCCCAGGTCGTTGCAGCCGGCGTCCAGAAGCCGGCGCGCCCCATCCAGTCCGAGCTTGACCCATGACGCCTGGATGTTCGGTATCAGGCCGTCGAAAGCGATTCGCGCGACGGCATGCATCAGGACGACCTCGTCCCACGTTGGCCCCTTTCTCGAGTTCCCCTGCAGGTAGATCGGCGCCCCCATGTGTACGAACGGCAAGGGGACGAACTCCGTGAACCCGCCGGTACGACGCTGGATGATCCGCAAGACCTCGAAATGATCTGCCCATGCTGTGGGGTCATCGATGTGCCCGAACATGACGGTTGCGGTGGATCGAAGCCCGCGCTCGTGAGCGATCATCATCACGTCTGCCCACTCCGCAGTCGTGATCTTGTCGGGACAGAGGTGGACCCGTACGCGATCGTCGAGAATCTCGGCCGCAGTGCCGGGCAGCGTCCCGAGCCCGGCATCACGGAGTCGCTCCAGGTAGTCGAGCACAGAAATGCCCAGGGTCTCTGCACCTTGCCAGACTTCGAGCGGCGTAAACCCATGGATGTGCATCCCCGGCAAGGCGGCTTTGATCCGCTCAACCAGTTCGAGATAGAAATCGCCGGTGAAGTCTGGATGAATGCCGCCCTGAAGACACACTTCGGTGGCGCCCCGATCCGAGGCCTCCGACGCCATCCGAACGACATCCTCGACGCTCATCAGGTACGGCGCTCCACGCAGATCGAGACTCCGCGGACCTTTCGAGAACGCGCAGAACCGGCACTTGTAGGTGCATACGTTCGTGTAATTGATGTTCCGGTTGACGACGTAGGTGACCGTCTCCCCAACGACCTCGGACCTCAGGCGATCAGCGGTCCAGGCAATTGCCTCAACCTCCCGTCCCCGTGCCCGAAAGAGCGTTTCGATTTCGTCGCGGGTCGGCCGACTGCCACCCAGAGACCGATCCAGGATGCGCCTCACCGGCGGTGTCGCCCCGGCGATCACGTCCGAAACGACATCCGACGCCCATGCGGAATCACCCCATTCCGCCGAGATGTGTCCGGGAGGGGCCGGGATCGGCATGTCTTTGCCCGGAGCCCATTCGTCCCGGCTGCGAGCCGCTCCCCTCCCGTCCACCAGTCGAAGGTAGGTCGTCCAGGCCGAGCGAGTGAGTTCTGTGCGTACTGCATCGAGCCCGATACCGATGGGAAGCGCAGTGCGCTCGATGAGCGGCACCTCGAGAGTATCGCGGAGCCGGCCGATCTCTTGATCGTTCCATTCGTCGAGCAGCAGATCGGTCGCGCCATCCTGCACGCAGGCAAGTGCCTCGGCCACGTTGGCGGCCGCTGCCGAGACCTCGGCCTCGACCCCGGGCAGCGAGGTCAGCGTTACGGCCTCCGCCGGCCGATCAGACCTGAGGAAACGAGCTCCGCTGCGTGCCAATGCATCAAGGACTGCGGTCCGTGCAGCACGCTGATGCGCCATCCCGCGACACCCTGAACGAGAGTCATCTCGCCGGCGGTGAGAACCCACGCTGCCGGATCCCCCTCCCCCGGCCCTACCGACACCGTCAGGAGCCCTGCATCGGTTGCGATCCGGACGTCCTCGGCAGAAGCCCTCGGCAGCTCGGCAGTCACCGCACCGGGACCTGAGACCCTGCAGAACGTAACCGGCCTCATGCTGTGACACCCGCCAACGCGAATCCGGAAGCGTCGGTCGCCGCTCGGGTGCGTACCAGCAGGGCCGGATCGATCCACTGGGCATCGATGAACTCCGGATACACGGGCAGTCTCGGTCGCAGACGGAAGCCGGCTGCTTCAGTCCGATCCTTCAGTTCGTCCAGACGAGGCCACGGCTGCTCGGGGTTGACCCAGTCGATCGTCACCGGTGAGACGCCACCCCAGTCGTTGACACCGGCTTCGAGATAGGTCTCGAATCGTTCGGTCAGATTGGGTGGGACCTGGATGTTCATCTCCGCCCCGAAGATCCATCTGGCGAGTGCCGCGACCCTCGATGTCAACTCGGGCGTTGGTTCCGCGCTGCACCGCATCGGCGTGTCGGCCTTTGCGCGGAAGTTCTGCACGATGATCTCCTGAATGTTGTGGTGGCGCGCATGCAGGGCCGCGAGGGCGAACAGACTGTCGACGATCTCTTCCGGTGTCTCACCGATCCCGACCAGAACGCCGGTGGTGAACGGCACCCTGGCCCGGCCTGCCGCCTCCATGGTCTCGATTCTGGCGGCAGGATCCTTGTCGGGACTGTTGAAATGCGGCATGCCGGATTCCATCAGCCGAGAAGAGACGTTTTCGAGCATCAGCCCCATCGACACGCTGCTGGGCCGGAGCGCCACGATGGCATCGACGTCCATCACTCCGGGGTTCGCATGAGGGAACAGCGATGTCTCGGCCACGATCCGCTCCGACATTCGTTGCACGTACTCGAGGGTGGAAGCGCACTCTTGCCGATCCAGGAACGAGCGGGCCTCCCGCCATCTCGCCTCTGGACGATCGCCCAGGGTGAGCAGCGCCTCGGTACACCCGTAGCGCTCCCCCAGCTCTGCCACGGCCATGACCTCTTCCGGGGTCATGTACTCACCACCGGCACCAGGAGGCTTGGCGAACGTGCAATAGGTACACCGGTCCCTGCAGAGGGTCGTAATGGGGATGAACGCCTTGCGACTGTACGTGATCGTCCTCCCTTTGCCTGCGTCACGCAGCTTGCGCGCTTCGTGGTAGAGCGGCTCGATGGACCGATGCCCAACGAGGTATTCCAGCGCCAGGCGAGGATCGGGAGCAGGATGCCGCATGGCCAGCAACGCTATCACGTGCTGCAGCCAAGCCACACCCTTGGCACGAGTAGCATGAAGGCTGTTCGCGGCCATTACGCCGCTTCCGTGCTGTGAGGAGGAATACCCCAATGAAAGTCGCCATCAACGGTTTCGGACGCATCGGAAGAGCCGTCTTCCGCATCGTTGCGAAACGACCCGATACGCCCATCGAGATCGTCGCCGTCAACGATCTCACCGACGACGCCACCCTGGCCCATCTGCTCAAGTACGACACGAACATGGGCCGCTTCTCCGGCGACATCTCACTCGATGGCGGCTTCATGCACGCCGGTGGCCAGACGGTCAAGATGCTCGAAGAGCGTGACCCTGCGCAACTTCCCTGGAAGGAACTCGGCGTGGATATCGTCGTCGAATCGACGGGAGTATTCCGCACCAGGGACAAGCTGAACCTTCACCTCACCGCAGGAGCCAAACGGCTTGTTCTCACGGCACCTGCAAAGGAGCCCGTCGACGCGACGATCGTGATCGGTGTCAACGACGACGCCCTCGATCCCTCCGACACCCTCGTGTCCAACGCCTCCTGCACGACGAACTGCCTCGCTCCGGTCGCCAAGGTGCTCAACGACTCGTTCGGCATCCGCCGTGGCCTGATGACCACGATCCACGCCTACACGAACGACCAGCGACTGCTCGACATGCCACACAGCGATCTCCGGCGCGCCAGGGCGGCTGCAGCCAACATCACCCCCACGACGACCGGCGCGGCCAAGGCCATCGGCCTCGTGATCCCGGAACTCGCCGGAAAGCTGGACGGCATGGCCGTGCGCGTTCCCGTACCCGACGGCTCACTCGTCGACCTGGTTGCGGTCCTCGCCAGAGATGTCACCGAGGAGGAAGTGAACGCTGCGATGCGCGCCGCTTCCGAGGGCGACATGCAAGGCATCCTCCAGTACAACGAGGACCCGATCGTTTCGAGCGACATCGTCGGAAATCCGCACTCGAGCATCTTTGATGCCGACTTGACCAAGGTCATCGACGGCCATCTCGTCAAGATCATCGCCTGGTATGACAACGAGTGGGGCTACTCGAGTCGTGTCGTTGATCTGCTCGAACGCATGGGAGCACAACTCTGACGAACCGTAGCTGCGACATCGCGAAGCCTTGCTTCGCGATGTCGCAGCTACCCTTCCAATGTGCGCAAACTCATCGTGTTCGTGGCCGCTTCACTGATGGCTTCGGCCTGTATGCCCTCACCCGCGACTCCGCCCACCACAACGACAACGACCACCTCTCCGCCGGCGACCCCGGCCACGACTGCAGCGCGAGCGTCGTCGTGTGGAGTCGGAGAGACGTTCTCCGAGGACGGTGAGTTCTTCGCCCTGGATGGTCACAGCGGAGATGCGACACGCATCTCCGGTCTGAACGGAGTGCAGGATCAAGGATGCGATCGGTTCATCATCAGCCTCGCAACCGACGCCGGAGCACCGGCGACTTCCGTCGGTCGAACACGAGTGGTGTTCCTGCGAGACCTCGGCGTCGTACGGGTGTTCCTCCCCGACGTCACCGACACGAACATCACCGACGGAATCTTCGAACTCCCACTCATCGATCGGGCGTACGTCGTACGGTCGGCAGACGGATCGCTGTACGTCGATGCACATCTCGGTGCAGCGGCCATGGCCCGCACCGTGGTGACCGAATCGCCGGCACGGATCATCGTGGAGCTGGATCCGGGCGGCCCTGCTCTTCCGCCCGCCGCGGCGCGCAGCGATCTGGTCGTCGTGCTCACACCCAGGGAGGGCAGCGCCGACTATCCGCTCATCGTCGCCGGCTACTCCCGAACGTTCGAAGCCAATGTCATTGTGCGCCTCATCAAGGCGACCGAAGTCGTGGAGGAGCACATCACCACGGCAACCGACTACCTGAGTGCATGGGGAGAATTCTCGGTCACGCTCGAGACGGGTCCGCAAGGCAATCTGCAGCTCACCGTCGGGGACGACGCCGACCAGGACGTGGCGATCAATCTGGTTCTGAACTGAACAAGCCTTCGATCGGAACCACGGTGACGAACCCCGATTCCGGCCGAACATCCGGAACGAGTTCCTTGACGAATGGGACTTCGACGACCCGGTCACCGCTGCGAACCAGGAGCCGGTCCTGGACGTCTCCGACAATGACCTCCGTAATCCTTCCGAGGAGGCGGCCCTGTGGATCCCGGACATCGAGTCCCTCGAGATCCTCCGGCCAGAACTCCTCATCCTCGAGCTGCCGTCGTTCGTCGACTGTGATGAAGAGCGTCGTGCCGCGGAGTCCTTCCGCAGCACTGCGATCGGTGATCCCCTCGAACGCGACGAGAATCGCGCCTTTGTGAACCCGAATACTGCGCACTGTCAGCGTGGTGTCGATCTCGGTGTTGAAGGTGGCGCCACGGACAAACCGCTCCGGATAGTCCGACTCGGATACGACGACGACCTCGCCCCTGATCCCGTGGGCCTTCAGAATCCGCCCGACGCGAACGTTCAATCGATGAACTCGACTCCGGCGTGGAGGCCTTCCTCGTCACCGGCGGCCCGGGCGAGGGTCCGGACGGCCCGGGCAACCCGGCCGCGGCGTCCAATCACGCGGCCCATGTCCGATTTCACGGTACGGACCTCGACCACAACATCCTCGGGACCTTCCTCGACGAGTGTCAGATCAACCTCGTCGGGATGATCGACAATCTGGGTGACAACGTACCCGACGACGCGTTCGACGATGGAACCTCTACTCATTCCTCATCTCCAACTGTGTGAATCTCGCCCTTTGCGACCTTGAACATCGACCACGCGCCGGACTTTTTGAGAAGTCGCCGCACCGTATCGGTTGGCTGCGCCCCATTTCGGAGCCAAGCCAGTGCCTTCTCATTGTCGATCTCGATCAAGGACGGATCCTGGCGAGGATCGTACCGACCGATGATCTCGATGAAACGTCCGTCGCGAGGCGACCGAACATCCGCAGCCACGACCCGGTAGGTCGGCTGCTTCTTCTTCCCCATCCGCATCAGGCGGAGCTTCACCGCCATGTCGTCACCTCATCTTCCTCAGGCCGGGAATCGACTTCCCCTGTGCCATCATCTTCATCATCTTCTGTGCTTCGTTGAATTGTTTCAACAACCCGTTGACCGCCTGCGCCGACGACCCGGAGCCGGCGGCTATCCGCCGCTTGCGACTCCCATCGATCAGCTTGGGGTTCCGTCGCTCTTCCGGGGTCATGGAACGGATGATCGCCTCGACCCTGCCCAGATCATCATCCGACACCTGAACATTGCGGAACATCGAACCGGCGCCCGGCAGCATAGCAAGCAGTTGGTCGAGCGGACCCATCTGGCGGATCTGTTGGAACTGCAGAAGGAAGTCTTCGAACGTGAACGAAGCGGTGCGTAGTTTGTCCGCCATCGCCTCGGCTTCGGATACATCCCATGCGTCCTCGGCTTTCTCGATGAGCGTCAGCACGTCTCCCATGCCGAGGATTCGTGATGCCATCCTGTCGGGATGGAACGGCTCGAAGTCCCCGAGTTTCTCCCCGACGCCGGCGAACTTGATGGGACACCCGGTGACTTCACGCACGGAGATCGCTGCTCCACCCCTCGCATCGCCGTCGAGTTTCGACAGGACGATGCCGGTCAGCGCCACCTGGTCGAGGAATCCTTTTGCGACGTTCACGGCATCCTGCCCGGTCATCGCATCGACCACGAGCAAGACCTCATCGGGGTCCGCCGCCATCTCGACATCTCCGAGCTCGCGCATGAGCTCCTGGTCGATCTGGAGACGGCCTGCCGTGTCGATGATCACTGCGTCGTTGCCGTCACCGGCCGCCCGCTTCAGCGCCGCCTTGACCAGCTTGGGTGGCTTGGCTTTGCGATTCGTGAAGACGGGTACCCCGATGCGCTCGCCCAGCGTGATGAGCTGCTCGACGGCGGCCGGGCGCTGGAGGTCGGCGGCAACGAGCAACGGTCGGTGGCCTTGCTGTTTGAGGAGGCGCGCCAGTTTCGCGGCAGAGGTCGTCTTTCCAGATCCTTGGAGTCCGACCATGAGGATCGTCAGGGGTGGCTTGTCGGCCTTTCGTAGAGGCACCGCCGCTCCACCGAGCGTCGTGATCAGCTCCTCATGGACGATCTTGATGACTTGCTGGCCTGGCGTGAGACTCGTGGTGATCTCCGCGCCGACCGCCCGTACGCGCACCCGTGCGAGCAACGCTTTGACAACTGCAACGTTGACGTCTGCTTCGAGCAACGCGAGGCGAATCTCACGCAGTGTCGCATCGACGTCCGCCGGACTGAGCCGGCCTCTTCCGCGCAGCCGGGAGAAGACGTCGTTCAGGCGATTGGAGAGCGATTCGAACACGGCAGGATTGTACCGGGGCCGATCAGACAGCAGGAGTCGACCGGCTGCCGAACCGCAAGGCGAGGACCTCGCGCCAGACGATGAGCCCTGCTCCGGTCACGACCGTCATCACCACGACGAAGATCGGGGAAACGGTCAGTCCGAGGAGAAACGCCCTGAGCACGGCACCGAACGGCGCTGCAGCCACCCAGGCGAGCAGAACCCTCCAGATGCGCTTCGGGTCGGCGAGCACCTCGTCGCGATAGACGCCGAACCAGGGAGCAATCCAAGCCCAGGCGACAAGGAAGGAGATCACCGTGACGAGCAGCCTTGGCACGTCGCTCAGGGTTTCGTGCATGGTGAACCCCGCGACCGTCAGCACGCCAAGCACGATGACGTCCCCGATGACGGCTATGACTCGCATATCGAGCAAGCGTAGCGAGCG
>JAACED010000085.1 GCA_011682695.1 Gammaproteobacteria bacterium | reverse complement strand
CTATTTGGCATAGGGACTATCCTTGTTGTTGCTTTTTGCCTAATCGCTTGCGGTGGCGGCAACCAGTCGGCGGTCGTTCACCTCTACAACTCGACCTCCGAACTGCAGCGCAGAGTGGTGTTCGGACTCGATCGCAAGGGGATCATCGACATCGCAGTGCAGGGGGCCAGGGCGTGCGCCGTCGAGACCGAGAAGCTGGAAGCCACCTCCCCGGGCACCCGCATCCGGTACGAATACTCCCCCGAGTCCTTCACCGGCACCGAGTTGCCATTCGCCATCGAGGTCTGCGAGGCGGTCATGGGTGTGTGGGAGCCGACGGCAGACCATCCGCTCATCCTGAACCTGCCGGCAACCGTCGAGATGGCGACGCCCAACATCTTCGCCGACCAGGTGGAGTACTTCGATCGCACCGTACGCGATCGGGATGCGGTGATCCTCTCCCTCCACCCCCACAACGACAGGGGCTCGGCGGTGGCCGCCGCCGAGCTCGGGTTGATGGCCGGTGCCGACCGGATCGAGGGAACCCTGTTCGGCAACGGGGAGCGGACCGGCAACGTCGACATGGTGACCATCGCCATGAACCTGTTCAGCCAGGGCATCGATCCCGAGATCGACCTGAGCGACATCGACACCGTGCGTCGCACCGTCGAGTTCTGTAACCAGATCCCGGTGCACCCCCGCCACCCATATGTGGGCGTGGCCGCTGCCGGCTTCTTGGCTGCTGCGGTCTTCTTGGCTGCCGGTGCCTTGGCCGCTGCCGGCTTCTTGGCTGCTGCGGTCTTCTTGGCTGCTGCCGGCTTGGGTGCGGGTTCCTCGACGACCTGGATCTTCTGTGGTGTCGTGGGAGTCGGACGGAAAGAACTGCGCCAGGACTGCAACATCTCGTCGAGGTGTTCGCGCAGCTTGCCGACCTGTTCCTGTATTTGATCGAGGTCGACACGTCCCGCGAGGTCGTCGACGAGTTCCTCGACACCTTCGCGTTCCCTGATTCGCTCGATGAGTTTCTCGCCCTCTGCAGCCCAGGCGTCGAGCTCCTTGGTGAGCTCATCGTTCATCCGATCACGAAGGTCATGGACCTTGCTCGTGACATCGGTGATCCGCTCGGTGAAACGGCGAGCGGTGACGACCGGCGCACCGACTGCTGCGTAGAGCATCTTCTTGGATGTCTCGATGATCATGATGGTTCCTCCTCGTCCTGGACGTAGGTTCGGTAGATATCCAGGAGTACACGCTTTTGTCGCTGATTCATGTGAACGTCTGCTTCGACGGCTTCGACCACCGATGGTGGATGGAAGCCCTCATCGAGCAGACCGGCCCGTTGGTAGAGCGACTCGGCCTGGATCGACAGCCCGCGGGCGATCGACTTGAGGATCTCCGCGGACGGCTTGCGCAGCCCGCGTTCGATCTGGCTGAGATATGGGTTCGAGATTCCGGCACGTTCGGCCAGCTTCCGGAGCGAAATGTTCGCCCGTTCGCGCTGCTGGCGTATGAACGCACCAAGGTCGACACCTCGGCGCTCTTCCTTCGGTTCTTTGCTCATGGCTAACAGTATAGGCACAACTGCTAACTACTGCAAGCAGTCTAAAAGATGGTGGTTCGCATGGTCAGGATGCGATCGATCTCTGTTTGGATCGTGCCTCTGATGTGCTCGGCGATCTCGAGGATGGCCATGCGATCGGGATGTTCGGTGGCCGGACCGGGATCGACCGGTGCGAGGAAGTGGATCCGCCAGTGGACGGGGAGCGGGATCGGATTGAGCCATACGGCCATCTCATCGATGCGTTGCTCCGGAAAGGCGAGACGGACGAGTTGCGCCAGCTTGCGGGAAGTGAAGAGAGCAGGGTGTACTTCCTCGGATCCGACGATTGCCACCGGCACGATCGGTGCGCCCGTTTTCATGGCAAGCTGAACGAAGCCGCCTCTGCCGAATCTGCGGAGCCGATATGCTTCCGAGATCGGTTTCTGGAAGCCACGAACACCTTCGGGAAAGACACCGAGGAGATGTCCGTGGTCCAGAACCCAGCGTGCGTCTTCCGGTGCCGCAAACGCCGCTCCGGCCTTTCGATACAGGTGAGAGAGTGCGGGCAGCATGTTGAAGATCTCGGTCGCGACGACCCGGAGCCGCCGGGGCACGACGCTTTCGTTGGCGACGGCGAGCGAGAGCATGAAACCGTCGTATGGCAGGGCGGCGCCTCCGTGGTTGGCTGCGAGAACCGCGGGACTGGTGACCGGCACCCGATCGATTCCGGACACGTCGACACGGAAGTAGTCGTAGTAGAGGTAGTTGCCGAGGTGCCAGACCATTTCTGCCACGACGGGATCGAGTCCCAGTGCGTCGATGTCGTAGGAGGCGAGGAGAAGGTGTCGGATCAGTGCCGGCCACGTGTCGAACCCGAGCCTTCCGAGTGCAGGGACCGTGACGTCGGAGATGTCGACTCCTCCGTGCAGGGAACATCGGTGTTTCCCCTTGATGACCGGCAGGCCACACGTGAATGTCTCTGCGGTCGAGAAGTCACAGAGTTCCTTGCCATCGATCATGTCCGCAAACCGTTCCTGCGCTGCGTTGCGTCGATCAGACACCCGAGGCGTCGATATCGAAGGCAGAGGTCGGGTCGTCTCGGCGGCGCGGAGTGCCCGCGCAACGGCGATGACCAAGTCCCCTTTCCGCATCTTCGAGCGCCCGGTGATCTCAAGCGACCGGGCGAGCGAGCGGAGCTGTTCGACCGGCAGGCGGCTCAGCATCGCCTCCATTCAGGATCTCCGCCCGTAGCCCGCGAGGACCGTCTCTCTGCAATTCCTGTCAGGCCGGAAACCGAGGATCTCCGTGCGTGGACTCGGATCGACTACTCGCCCGTGGCGAAGCAGGCGGATGATGTGCTCGGGGAGACCGCAGTCTTGCATCTCGAACGTTCGCACGATCCTGCGGAAATGGCGTTCGGGGAGTGGCTGGGGGATTCGCTTTCCAAGCCGCAAGGCTCGGCTCAAGTAGATCTGGCCGTCCGCCGCCACGTCGAACGTGCCGGGGATCGGATGCTCGAGGGTATGCTCGAGCACCCGGACTGCGTCATCCTCATGCAGGAACTGAAGGCGGGGGTCGTAGCCGAGGATGGTGGGAACGACGCGACGAGAGAGAAAACGACCGAGAGTGTCGTCCGTCGTTTCTCCGAAGATCGGGGCGAGACGCAGGACGGTCACGGTGATGTCGGGCCGCTCCCCGGCGAACGAGCCGACAGAAGCTTCCATGTCTCTGAGGGCGCTCTCATACGGAGTGGGGTCACCGGTCGAGTGGGTCTCGGTCGCGAGCACCGATGGCAGCCGCGGGCCGGTTCCGTGGACTGCGAGATCTGAGCGAACGATCAGCCGCCTGACCGTCGAGAGGCGGCTGAGCGCACCGAGCAGTGTCTGCGCGGCGATCGGGATCGAGCGTTCTGACCGATGGGTGGTCTGTAGATGCAGGACCGTTGTGGGGGCGAGATCCACGACACGATTCGCGAACTCGAGCGTGTCGATGCGCATCTGATGGAAATCCTCGGAGATGCGGGTCGTGATGTCGTCCACGCCGATGATCTTCGTGTCCGCATGGCGACTGAGACGCCGGACCAGTCCGGCGCCCGTCCAGGTAGCCGCTCCGGTGACCAGGATGCGTTCCACGTGGTGAGAGTGTAGGGGCGGTCGATGCGCCATTTCCCGGGTACCATCCGTGGCTGTGGACACCGTCATTGTGCAGGCAGGCGATTGACAAGGATCCCGGCAGCCTCCTCGTACTCGCAGATGAAGTGGCCGAGGATCCCCGTTGCACGGGGGGCATTCGTCGGGATGGATGGTGAGGGCGCAATACTCGTTACCATTTGGGACCCCGGCACGGTCGCCGAGGTCGATGAGGGACTCAGGGCCGTGTACGGCGACAGGGTGCGGAGTATGGAATTAGTGGACCCGAGGCTCGGGTGAGTTGATGATCATTGTGATGAAGAAGGACGTACGTCCCGAGCAGGTCGAAGCCGTTGCCCAGCGGGTTCGATCGGCGGGTGCGGAGCCGCATATATCCAAAGGGCAGGTCAGAACCGTTATCGGTGTGATCGGCAACCTCGACACAGTGCGCCAGATACCGTGGGAAGCGGTGCCGGGTGTCGCGCGAACGATGCCCGTCACGAGACCGCTTCGATTCGTCAGTCGTGATCTCCAGGATGAGAGCACCGTCATCGAGATCGGTGGCCACCGTATCGGCGGGGGGACGCTCACGGTCATCGCCGGTCCATGTGCCGTCGAGAGTCGTGATCAGCTGTTGCGTGCAGGGGAGGCCGTCAAGGCGGCCGGCGCTCATATCCTGCGCGGTGACGCCTTTAAGCCGCGTACGTCCCCGTATGCATTCCAGGGGCTTGGCGAAGAGGGCCTCGAACTTCTCGCCGCGGTACGAGAAACGCTGGAGATGCCGTTCGTTGCCGAGGTGCTGGATCCCCGCGATGTCGACATGGTTGCTTCCTACGCCGACATCGTCCGGATCGGCTCCCGGAACATGGCCAACTTCCCGCTCCTTCGCGAAGTCGGTCGCCAGTCCCGGCCTGTTCAGCTCAAACGCGGTTTCACTGCGACGATCGAAGAGTGGCTGAACGCTGCGGAGTACATCTTCAAGGAGGGCAACCATCAGATCATCCTGGTGGAACGGGGTATCCGCACGTTCGAGACCGCCGCTCGCAACACGCTGGACATTACCGCCGTACCTGTTGTCCAGTCGATGAGCCACCTGCCGGTCTTCGTCGATCCGTCGCACGCGTCGGGGAAACGGTCGTTGGTCGCTCCACTGACACGCGCCGCTGTTGCCGTCGGTGCCGACGGGGTCATGATCGATGTTCATCCAGAGCCCGAGTCGGCGCTGGTCGACGGATCCCAGGCACTTCTGCCGGAGGAGTTCGCCGAGCTGATGGACGACGTTCGCCGTCTCGCCGGAGTGCTCGAACGAACGCTCTAGGAGCGTGCTGCGCGATGTATGGCGCGCATCTCGACGACCGCGCATCGCCCTGTCTCCGGCTCGGCGCAGTACGCGGCTGCGCTTCGTTACGCCACAGCCGCCACGCTCGCCTCGCAGTCTTGTATCAGTGCTGCGTCGCGGTACGAAATACGAGGTACCGGGTACGTTGGAGTTCCTACTCGCCGACCCAGTTGCAGGAGAGTATCCCCATCAAGGTTGCTGCTCCCGCGAGGACTCCCACCTCGATCGCCCGCTCGTCGACATCGAACTGTGACGAGTGCAGATCCACCGGGTCCCGGCCCTCCGGCGCGGCGCCGAGACGGAACATCGCACCCGGGATGTCTTCCAGGTAGGCGGAGAAGTCTTCGGCCCCCATGCTTGGCTGCGTCGCAACGACAGAGTGTGGTCCGAGTACCTGACCAACGGCGAAGCTGGCTTCCGAGATCACGTGTTCGTCATTGATGACTGGTGCGATGCCGGTCGTGTAGTCGACCGTTACGGTCGCACCGGTCGGCGAAGCGATCTCATGGACCAGCTGCTCGACGAGTTTCGGCATCTGCTCCCACATCTCGCGGCCCAGCGTTCGCGCCGTACCGTACAACTCGATCTCCGAAGGGATGACATTGTTTGCGGTACCGCCATGGACGGATCCGAAGACAACGACGAGAGGCACCCGGCTGTCGATCAGGCGATCCAGCAGTGAGGGCAGCTCGGTGACGATCTTCCCTGCGGTGTAGATCGTGTCCGCGGTGAGGTGCGGTCGTGCCGTGTGCCCGCCGGGCCCTTCCACGGTGATGTGGAATTGATCCGACGAGGCCGTGATTGGCCCGGAGCGAAAGCCGATCTTTCCGGCAGGGAGCGCCGGATCCACATGGAAAGCGATGATCGAGTCGGTACCGTCGAGGAGTCCCTCGTCGATCAACTCCTGTGCACCGCCAGGGAACTGCTCCTCGGCAGGCTGGAAGATGAAACGGGCCGTGCCGTCGAGCGCTTCGAGCTTGGACAGCACGACGGCGATGCCCACGGCGATGGCGCTGTGCACGTCATGACCGCACGCGTGCATGAGTCCCGGGTTCTGGGACGAGAAAGGAAGCCCCGTCTTCTCTTGGATCGGGAGGGCGTCGATGTCGGCGCGAAAAGCGACGACGGGACTGCCGGTCCCCACATCGACGACAAGGCCGCTTCTTGCAGGGCGGACGCGTGGTTCGAGACCGGCGTCGGTGAGGATTCCGGCGATGTACTGCGTGGTCGCAAACTCCTGGTGTCCGATCTCGGGGTACTGATGAATGTGGCGTCGCGCCTCGACGGCGAGAGGGATGACCTCCTCGACGACGGACCTGAGATGTTGCGGGGTGCAGTTCATGGTGGCAGGGATGCTATCGCATCGAATCGCTGTAGAAACCGGTCTCGACCAGCCTTCTGGCCCGTCTCGTCAACCGACGGTATTCCTCGCGGAGTGCAGACCGGGGAGCTTCCTCGTACCCGAGCGAGCGCCCCAAGCGGACTCCCTGGACGCCATCTGTGGGGAGCGCATCGGTCGGCTTTCCCAACTGAAGGTACAGGCGGTTGCGGACTCTGGCGCAGAAGGAATATGCCGCAATCATCGTGTCGGCCTGTTCGTCGGTGAGGATGCCGGTGCGTGCGAGTTCCTTCAGCGCAGAGATCGTCCCGTGGGCACGCAGCGCAGGTTCCCTTCCCCCGTGGCGAAGCTGGAGAAGCTGAGTGAAGAACTCCACGTCCGTGAGACCTCCTGGACCGAGCTTCAGATGAAACGCGGCGTCGCGTGGGAGGCGCTCGTGTTCGATGCGGGCTTTCATGGTGCGGATGTTGCGGATGGTGTCTGGGGGGAGTGTTTCGGGGTAGACGTGGGGGGTGATGAGGGTGGTGAAGGCTG
>JAACED010000084.1 GCA_011682695.1 Gammaproteobacteria bacterium | reverse complement strand
TTCATGACCCGCAGGCCGGAGGCGTGCCAGTTCTCCGTCGACACGCTCTTGTCGTCGTTTCCGTGCCAGGGACTGCCGGTCGCGGCGGGTCTTGGCCGCGCCCGTACCGACGAGCGCCGCACCGATTCCGAGGATCACGATTCCGAAGATCAGCCCCGCGTTCGACAAAGGGGATTCTTCGGGGCGAGAGCTGGTGGGCGCGGCCGGAACAGGTCCGGCGAACGTCTGCTCGAGGCCACCCACGATCGCGGCGATCCCGCCGTCGAAATCACCGGCGGCGAAGAAACTTCGCCCGAGACCGGCGATGAAGTCGAGCTGCGAAGAGGAGATATCCAGGCCCTCCCCTGTTTCGATCGCCGTGTATCGATTGTCGAGGTCGATCAGCACAACGACACCGTCGTTGAGGTCGGCGGCGCCCACTCCCCATGCGTTTCCGAGATCCTGCGCGAACTCGTTCGGGGAACGAGGGCTGCTGTCTTGGATCACCACGACGGCGATCTCGTGACCGTACTCCACGACGACACGGCCGACCGCCTCCTCCAGTCGAGCGTCATCGGTGATCACGCCCACCGTGTCGGTGACCCATCCATCGCAGGTGATCCCTTCGAATGGAGGGCAGGTTGGCGCACTCTGGGCAAGTGCCGGGGTTGCTGTCATGAGCAGCAGAGCGAGGATCGAGAAGAGACGTTTCATTGGCAGCGAGCCTACCGTTCTGCCGTGGGGACTGGCCGGGAATCCCCGGGTGGGGCCATTGTGTTGGAGGGACCGTGGATTACGAAGACATCGCATGTCGCATCCTGTCGACGTATCGAACGTGGGCCGTCGTGGGTTGCTCGCCTCGACCGACTCGCGCGAGCCACCGCGTGGCGGCGTTCCTTCAGCAGCGGGGGTATCGGATCATCCCCGTCAATCCTGCTGCCGACGAGATTCTCGGCGAAACGGCATACGCCGATCTGGCATCGGTCCCCGACCAGATCGAGGTTGTCGACATCTTCCGTCGTTCTGGTCTCGCAGGTGGGCACGTCGACGAGGCGATAGCGATCGGGGCGAAGGCGGTGTGGATGCAGCTGGGCGTCATCGATGAGGAAGCGGCGGCGCGTGCGAGAAACGCCGGCCTCGACGTCGTCATGGACCGCTGTCCCAAGATCGAGTACCCACGACTGTCCGCGGAGTAGGGTCCACGCAAAGGAGAACGCGTGCAGATCTCGAACCTGATCCTGCAGGTGTCCGACATGGAGCGGTCCCTGCACTTTTACCAAGACGTTCTAGAGCTACCTCTCCTGCATGCGTCCGGCGCTTTCGCGTTCCTCGATGGAGGAGGGGTGACACTCGCACTGAACGAGTACCCGGGCGAGTTTCCCGCGATTCCGAGTGTCGCCGAGATCGTGTTGCAGGTCGACGACGTTCACGAGGTGTATCGGACACTTGCCGACAGGGGAGTCGAGTTCCGGGTCGAACCCCGCGTTGTGACCGAGATGGACGGGAGGCAACTGCTGGCTGCCGATTTCCGGGATCCGGACGGCCACGTCCTGTCGATCACCGGGTGGGGATGACGGAGAGCCGTCTTCAAAGTCGAGTCACGGTGAGGGACTCGCCCGTCACTTGTGGCCACCGACTACTTCAAGTCCTCCTCGTAGACTATGTCCCAGCGATCGAGGCAGTCCTCGCATCGGTAGACGAGAATATCGCCAGGTTGGAACCCGTCTTCGGGCGGACGCAGAACCAGGTGGGCGGTCCCGCCACAGTCGACGCAGATGATCGTCTCATCCATCAGGGCCTCCGTTCGGTCGTAGGGCGGGTGTCATGGGGGCGTTCGACGTCGGGCGATCGTTCAAAGAAGAAGGAACCGGCAAGCGGCTTCAACTCGTCGAACCATGTCGCTCGTGGGTCGTAGTGAGCGAGAAACGGCTTTCCGACCCAGGCGGGGTCTCTTGCCTGGAGGAACGACAGAGAGAACGCTTTCTGCGTGCCAATGCGGGTTGTTCCGTGGATCATGACCTTGCCCGGTGTGGTCGACATGACCGGGCCGCGCACCGTGCGACCGAGGCCGGAGACCTGCCGGTACGCCGCAAAGAAGATCGCGTGGGCTTGTGCGAGGGGGAGCTCGAAGTAGGTGCGGGCTCCTGTGTCTCGGGGGATGAACATGTAGTAAGGCACGATGCCCAGCTGGACCTGGCGGTTCCACATGGATGCCCAAATGCCCGGGTCGTCGTTGATGTGGCGTGCAATCGGGGATTGTGACCTCAGCACGGCGCCGGTCTCTCTGAGGCGGCGGACTGCCGTCTCCGCAGCCGGGGTGGAGAGCTCGCGAGGGTGGGTGTAGTGGATCATCAGCGCGAGGTGGAAACCTGCGTCGACCACGCTTCGGAGAAGCCTCAGCAACTCGTCTGCGTCGCGGTCGCTGATGAAACGATACGGCCAGGTGGCAGGAACTTTGGTGCCGATGCGGATGGAAGTGAGTCCGCCCGGCTTCTGATCCAAGATCGGTTGGATGTATTGGGCCAGCACCTGCGCCCGCATGCTGAACGGGTCTCCTCCTGTGATCAGCAGGTCCGTGACATCCGGGTTCTCGCGGAGATAGTGGATCAGTGGCTCGACGTCGGTCGCGGCGATTCGCTCATCTCCGACGAACTGTGGCCATCGGAAACAGTAGGTGCAGTAGGCGGGACAAGTCTGGCCGCGTTTGGGAAAGAACAGCACCGTTTCGCGGTACTTGTGCTGAACGCCGGGCAGGGGACTTCCGTCGAGGAGAGCCGTGTTCAGGTCGAGCTGACCGGCCGGGTGCGGATTGAGAGCACGATGGATTCCTCGCACCAACTCGCGGACAGCTTCGTCGCTCGTCGCCTGCTCGATTCGTTCGAGGTCTCGCGCATCGAGCATCTCCGGCTGCGGGAACGCGAGCCGGAAGATTGGATCGTCGGGGACGCGACTCCAATCGATCAACTCGTCGAGCTGATACCTGTTCACGCGGAAGGGAAAGACCTGGGCGAGCGCACGGAGACGGTGCCGATCTTGTGGTGTCCACGCTTCGAGCTGTGGAATCTGGTCGATCGACGCCTTTCCGTAGGCTCTGAATCGATGCGTTTTCTCAGTGACACTCATACTTACAACATACCGAACGATCGCGCTCGCTGTGCGTGGGATCCACGAAGACGGTGATCCGGTGGGTGTTTTGGCCGTCGTGTCGTGTCGGTGGGGAGGCGCTGATGGTGGGCTGGTTGGAGGGCCTGGCACTCCGACAGACAACCTTTGCGGCGTTCTCCGGCTCGACGCACCGCAGCGGGTGCACCTTCGTTGTGTGGGTCTTGCGATCGATTCGGATCGGCCCGACAACTCGACTCGAGCACAAGGGACGGGTCGATCCGTGTCGACCCGACGCCCCTGACTCGGCATCGACACCACGAACGTTGCCTGCCAAGGCCCTACTCGGCGTTCGAGGTGGTTTCGATCGGTTTGGTGAAGAAGCGTAGGTAGGCGTAGCCGAGGGCGCCGGCGAGGAAGGACCCGGCGAAGATGCCCGTTTTGGCCATGTCGATGAACTCTGGGTGTCGGAAAGCGAGTGTTGCGATGAACAGGGCCACGGTGAATCCGACGCCTGCCAGCAGTGCGACACCGAAGATGTGATGCCAGGTGGTGTTTTTCGGCAGTGTGCCGATGCCGAGCCTTATGGCGATGGCGGTGAAGATTGAGACGCCGACGAACTTGCCGACGAGTAGCCCTAGCCCCACCCCGAGGGTGATCTTGCTGGTGAGTTCGTCGAGGATGTTGACGCCTGTGAAGCGAACGCCTGCGTTGGCGAGGGCGAAGATCGGGATCACCAGGAAGGAACTCCAGGGTGCGAGGGCGTGCTCGAGGCGGTTGAGTGGTGGGACTGACTCGGATGCGATTGCTGCGACTTCCCTGGCACTGTGGTCGGCGCGAGCATGGGAATGGCGTGAGTCCTCTTCCGGTCCGTATGCCTTCAGCACGAAGTCGGTTTTCTCGTAGAACTGCTTGTCCGTGTACATGGCGACGGCGGGAGTGAGGAGTCCGAGGAACACACCGGTGAGCGTCGGGTGTACGCCCGATTCGAGCATGAAGTACCAAATGACAAATCCGGTCACCCAGTAGAACCCCATCGAGCGGATACCGGCGCGTTCTGCGATCTTCACCAGCGCGAACAACACGATTGCGCCGATGAGGTATTTCAGGGCGAGGTCGGTCGTGTAGAAGATCGCGATGACGATGATGCCGCCGATGTCGTCGGCGATGGCCAGCGTGAGGAGGAACAGTTTCGCGCCGAGGGGCACACGTTTGGAGACGAGGGCCAGAATACCGATCGAGAAGGCGATATCGGTTGCGACCGGGACTCCCCACCCTCGTATGGCCTCCGGTCCGAGATTGTGGACGAACGCAAGATAAATGACTGCCGGGAAGAGCATGCCGCCGAGTGCAGCAAACACCGGGAGACCTGCAGCCTTCGGATCGCGCAGCTCACCGACGGCGAGTTCACGTTTGATCTCGAGGCCGACAACGAAGAAGAAGATCGTCATGAGAGCGTCGTTGACCAAATCACGTAGCGTTTCGTTCAGACCGAACCCGCCGATATGCAGACTGACGGCCGTCTCCCAGAATCGTTCATAGCTTTCACCGCTCGGCAAGTTCGCCCACACGATCGCGACGACCGCGGCAATGAGCATGAGCACGCCAGATGCAGCCTCGAGCTGCATGAACCGCAGCACAGGAGAGATGAAGATCCTCGGAACGGGCCGTTGTGAATGCAGCCACGTACGATGGACGCGGTCTCGATCTGGCATGATCAGCGAGGCTAGTGAAAACAACGATCGGCGCATATTCGAGGTTCGAGTAGGGGTAACCTTCGCCGTCCGATAGGGTCTGAGCGTGGCCGAAGTACATCCCAGCCGTCTCGTCCGCGTCCTCTATCTCGTACTTGGTGTGTTCTTCCTTGGCCTCGGAGTCATAGGTATCGTGCTGCCGCTGATTCCGACCACTTTTCCGGTCATCTTGGCGGCGTTCTTCTTCGCTCGATCCTCCGAGCGTTTCGACCGGTGGATCGTCAGTCATCGCCTGTTCGGCCCGTTGATCCGCGACTGGCGGGCAGGACGGGGGTTCAGTGTCCGGACCAAGACCGTCGCGATCGTCGCGGTCGCAGTCACGTTCACCATTTCGATCGTATGGGTGATCGAGCTTGCGGGCGTTCGTATTGGGCTCGCCCTGCTTGCGGTCGCCATCAGCACGTATATCTTGCGACTGCCGACCAAGCAGGCCGAAGACGTGTAGTGGCCTGTCGCAGGGTGTTGGCCGTGTCCTTATCGCGCGACTCCAAGCGACGCGCGCGAGAGCGTTAGTTCGGTGGGTCCCGTCGGCAGCTACATTCGGACGCACTCGCCTCGTGCGAGTCGCGTGAGGACTATCCGCCCGAGACTGCCTGCATGATGGTGAGCGTGTCGCCCTTGGCCACGGGATTGTCAAGGTCGCCCAGCCACGCCGTGTCGGTGTCATTCCAGAAGATACGCACGTGCGGCCGCAGTTCCCGCTGCTCATCGAAGAGATGCACTTTCAATCCGGGTTGTGCATCGAGGAGTGCTTCGATGGCTCCCCCCACCGTCGACGCCTCGACGATGAAACTTCGGGTTCCCGTGACCGGGACCAGGAGAGATGGCACCCGCACCGTGATGAATGCCATCAGACCGGCAGGACCTTCACGCAGAGGATGCGCGGGAGCGTCCAGGCCTCCGTCATCCACGAGTCGCCGCCGTCGACGGTGAACCGAAACTGACCAGAAGTAGTACCGAGGTAGACGCCTCCCTCGTGGTCGGTGTCCATCGCACCGCGCAGCACAGGTGTGAATGTTGGAGCCTTGGGGTGTCCTGTACCAGACACCTGCCATGTCTCTGCTCCATCGATGGAGCGGTAGACCCGGAACCGGCCATTTGGTGGGAGGCGGTACTCGTCGCTCTGCAGCGGAACGACGAATATCGTCTTCGAGGACCGATCCATCACCATCGGGAACCCGAAAGTGCCGGGCAGTCCGGTTTCCGTTCGTTCCCAGGTGTCGCCGCCATTCGATGACCGGTACACCCCTTGATGATCTTGGCGGTAGATGAGGTTCGAATCGTCCGGGTCGAGGGCGAGTCCGTGCACACAGGAACCGATGTCGTCGAAATCCCTGGATGGGACGGTCTTGGCGACACCCGTGTTGACGGGAAGCCAAGTGTCGCCGCCGTCGTCGGAACGAAAGACGCCGGCTGCGGAGATACCGGCCCAGATTCGGTCCGGATTGCCGGGATCGGTGAGGATCTTGTG
>JAACED010000083.1 GCA_011682695.1 Gammaproteobacteria bacterium | reverse complement strand
GCCTGGCTGGGGGGCATGGAGACGGGACTGTGGGGAGCGATCCTCGCCGCCGTGCTGGTCGCATTGGTCATCGCAGCGTTCACGGGGGCGACCATCTCCAAGATGGAGGACATGGGGCTGGTCATGGCCACTCTGGCGCTGCTGGTCATGATGTATACCGTCTTCTCCAACTGGGATACCGTCACTCGGGGCACCATCGGGATTCTGCGGATCCCAGACCTGGTGAGCACACCGATCGCCCTTGTTGCCGCCGTCATCATCACAGGGGTGGCCCTGCTCTTTTCCGCCTCTCCGATCGGCCTCCGCCTCCAGGCGGTCAGGGAGGACAAGGCCGCAGCCGCCGCCTTGGGGATCTCGGTGGCACGCAGCCGCTTCCTTGGCTGGATGACCAGTGCCGTCCTCATGGGGGCAGGGGCGGCCGTGTGGGCACTGAACAACCTGGCGTTTGGACCGCACCAGTTCTTCTTCGCCCAGACATTCACGCTGTTGTCGATGCTCGTGATTGGCGGGATGTCGTCGGTGTCGGGAGCTGTGATCGGCACGGCGGTGGTCACGGTGCTGGCCGAGATGCTCCGGCCGTTGGAACGGGGATTGACCCTGGGCCCTATCCACCTGAGCGAGCTCCCGGGTGTGATCCAGCTGGCTCTGGCCGCCCTGATCATGGTCGTGCTGATCGTGGCCCCCCAAGGCATCACCGGAGGGCGGGAACTCGGATCGTGGAAGAGGCGCAAATGAGTCTCGTCGTCGACACCGTCACCAAGCACTTTGCGGGCCTCACGGCGCTCAAGGATGTGTCGTTCAGGCTGGACCAGGAGGAGATTCTGGGTGTGATCGGACCCAACGGCTCGGGGAAGACGACCCTCGTCAACGTCACCACCGGGCTCCTCGATCCGGACGGAGGAACCGTGCAGGTCGACGGCCGCGACATGACCGGGGTCGCACCCGACGCCATCGCCAGGGCGGGTGTCGTCCGCACCTTCCAGACGGTCCGTCTGTTCGGCGGTCTCAGCGTGTGGGACAACGTTGCCGCAGTCATTCGCAACCCCGACCGCCCCATCGACGAGGTGGTGGATGAGCATCTCGAGCGTTTGGGTCTCGGCCATCTGGGGTCGACCCCGTCGAGTCACCTCGCCTACGGTCTCCAGCGGCGCCTCGAGATCGCCCGTGCCTTGGCCACCCGCCCCAGGTATCTGCTGTTGGACGAGCCGGCCGCCGGTCTCAACGACGTCGAGTCTGCCGATCTGGAAGAAACCATCAGAGCCATCCCTCATGATCCCCGATGGGGATGTGGGGTCCTGATCATCGACCACGACCTTCGGCTGATCACCTCTCTCTGCGACCGGCTGTTGGTCATGGCCAGCGGGAAGGTGATAGCCGAAGGTCCACCCGAGGAAGTGAGACATCAGCCGCAGGTCGTGGAAGCGTACATAGGAAGAAGGAAGGAGAAGCCAAGATGAGACCTCGCTATGGGATCATCGGCGCGGGCCGTCAAGGTGTCGCCGCCGCCTACGACCTGTGCGTCAGAGGAGAGGCCCAGACCGTCGTCTTCGCCGATCGAGTTCCAGAGACGGGGATGCGGGCGGCGGAGCTCGTCGCCGGTCTCGTCGACGGCGTCGCCGACGTCGACGTTTTGCACCAGACACTCGACGCCACTGATCGAGGCGCGGTGGAAGAGTTCATGGCCCGCTTCGACGTCGTGTTGGGGTCGGCAAGTTGGCGTCTCAACGTGGGGTTGACCGACGCCGCCATCGCCGCCGGCACCCACTTCGCAGACCTCGGCGGCAACGCCGAGGTCGTGTGGGCCCAGTTCGAGGCCGACGAGGCGGCCCGAACGGCCGGCGTGGGCATCGTCCCCGACTGTGGTCAAGTCCCGGGCACCGGAGCCAACCTCATGGCCCATGTGGCCCGGCGCTTCGACGAAGCCGACTCGGTGGTCCTCTACGACGGGGGGATACCCGCCTCCCCGGAGCCGCCCTGGCATTATCGGCTGACCTTCAACATGGATGGTCTGACCAACGAGTACTGGGGTCACGCCCTCTACATCATCGACGGCGAGCAGCGCCCGGTCGAAGTCTTCGACCCGGACGAGTACGAAACCCTCGAGTTCGACCAGTTCGGCACACTCGAGGCCTTTCCCACCTCCGGCGGGTTGACGACCCTCTCCCGTACCCTGGCGGGCAAGATCAAGACACTGAAGAACAAGACCCTCCGCTACCCGGGCCACGCCGCCCAGTTCAAGGCCTTCCGCGATGCGGGCCTCTTCGATGAAGAGCCGATCATGGTCGGGGACACCAAGGTGGTTCCTCGCGAGGTGTTCCATGCGCTCATCGAGCCGAAGATCCGTGCCCCCGAAGACTTCCGGGACGTCGTCGTCAACCGGGTCGTCGGCCTCGGCGTCATCGACGGGAAGGACAACGAGATCATCCTCGATGTGATCAGCTACCCGCCCGAAGACCTTCCCTTCACCGCCATGCAGACGGCGACCGGCTGGCACGCCGCCATCATCATGCACCGGCTCGCCACCGGTCGATGTGGCCCGGGTGTGATCGAAGTGGAGAACGCCATCGACGGAGCCGGCCTCCTGGACGAGTTCAGGCTGCGGGGGTTCCACGTATCGGAGAGAAGACGCCTCCTCGATGACGGGTGATGTCCGGGCCTGCGTCGAGGCCGAGCCTGGCGTCGTCGCGTCGGACAGTGACTTCGTACTCCGCCACTGCGGGCTCTTCGCAGAAGAGCGGGGTCGGTTGATGGTGGGGATGTAACAGGGGACTCTGCTGACGGCAGCCGGCGTTCCGCCTGTGAACCTGTCCGGCTCACAGGGGGAGCTCCAGTCGAGTTCGCCAGGTCGGGCTGGGTGTACTGGTACGAGACGCAATGGTTCCACGGATACCAGGCCGACGTCCCAGCGGCAGAGTTCGAGGACACCGCCATGCCTGATACGCCGACGGTAACCAGTCGGAAGCCAATAAGTAAGGCCCTCGAACAAACCCAGTACGGTTCAGGGAAGCACGAGAGCTGCTCAGTGGAGGAACACCCAGTTGTCTGGGCCCATCGACCATTGGTCGTACTCGGCCTTGTCGGTGGTTGACGAGTTTGCGATGAAGCGTCCGTGGTCGGAACCCGGTTCGCACTGCAGTGGGTTGGCGTCTCGCTCCTCACGGCTGATGATCAGCTCGGATATCGATTCGACACCTCGAGCCTGGTACTCGGCGAAGACGTCGTCGTCGACGAGTTCGAAGAACGATACGAGTGTCTCGTGGTGGTCGACGATCAGCGACACGCCGATCTCTCCCGACGATCCGCCGGCGACCGTGCCCAGCGGCTCACCTGCGGTGAATCGGGACCCCACGGCCAGGCCGTCCACCGCACGCACGTGGAAGAACAGGAAGCTCACCTGCGGATACTCGACCGACTGAAACATGAACTGGACCTCCGGCTCACCGAACGCGTCGGTCGCCTGGCGCATGTCGACCACCTCGCCGTCGACCGGCGCGAAGTAGCCCACCTGTGGCCAGTCCTCCGGCTTCGCCTGCCCGGCCCGTAACTTCTGCCAGAACGCGTCGTCGATCCCGACCGGCTCGAGATAGTGCTTCATGCTGCGGCACGTCTCGCCGGTGCCTTGGCTGAAGTCGTGGCCCACACCGGAACGGAACTTGGAGATCATGGCGATCATCGACAGGTCGATGAAGTTGTGGTGCACGAACCGGGGAGGGTTCGCCGGGTCGAAGGATTGTTGGGCCGGTTGAGTGGTCGCCGGCTGGGACATGGGCGGGGGAGGCGGCAGGATCGGTGCCGCGGTGGTCGTCGTGGCCGCGGTCGTCGTGGTGGTGAGGGCTGTCGTGGTGGGGCTTGCGCCGGCCGGGCCGCACGCCACGCCCAACAGCGCGACGAGTACGAACGGTATCGCTGCGTGGAGGCTCCTCTGCATGAACTGACCTTCCTGTCACCGTTGCATCGACGCGAGACCACTACGTCTTGAGCACAAGGGCCGGCTGGGGAGATGCTGAGGGTGCGGTCTGGGGGAAGATTCTCTACCCCATCGACCTCGGCCAAAGCGCCTCGGCCACTTCCCCTGCCAGGGGAAGAGTCTCTATTCGTAGACCTTCTCGTCGGTGTCGTCTGCGTCGACGGCGTCGGCTTCCCAGTCACGGTAGGTGGCGCCGCGGCCATGGCGGTCGGCGTACTCGCGGTACCACTCGTGCGCGATGATCATGCTCATCACTTCGTTGGTGCCGGTCCAGATCGACGCGAGGCGCAGGTCCCGATAGTGACGCTCGATCGGGTACACGGAGGTGTAGCCGATCCCGCCCATGACCTGCATGGCGTTGTGGACCACCTTCTGGCACGACTCGGTCACGAACTTCTTCGTTTCCGAGATGTACCTGCGGGTCATGCCGGTGTCTGCGCCCTCGTCGACGGCGCGTGCGGTCGTGTACACCATGGACCGTGCGGCGTCGAGCAGCATGGACGCCTCGGCGACCTGAAAGCTGACCCCTTCGAACCGGTTGATCGTCTTGCCGAACGCCTTGCGGCGGGTCGTGTAGCCGCCGGCGACCTCCAGAGCCGCCGTGGCGGGCCCGATGGTCATCGCTGCGGTACCGAGACGTTCGGGGATCATCATCGTGTTGAACACGTGCACCCCACCGTCGACGGTGCCGATCACGTTCTCCTTGGGCACGATCACGTTCTTGAACACGACACGCCCCGCGCCTCCGCCTCGGGAACCCATCAGGTTGTACAGATAATCGACCGTCACCCCTGGGCCCCGATCGACGATGAACGCCGTGATCCCGTCCTGGGGCTTCACGTCGGTGTTCGTCCTCGCGTAGACCAGAAAGAAGTCCGCCCCCTCCGCGCCGACGATGAAGCGTTTCTGCCCGTTGAGCACGAAGTGATCGTCGACCTCGACCGCCGACGTCGTGGTGCCGAAGAAATCGGATCCGCCGCGTGGCTCGGTGAGACCCTCGGCGGCGAAGATCTCGCCCGCCAGCAGCGGCTTGACGTACTTGGCCTTCTGGGCGTCGGTGCCGTGGGTGATGATGGCATCACACACCAGTTCGGCGCCCACCCCGAACGTGCAGGCGAAGATGTAGCCGAGCGTGCCGATCTCCTCCATCACCGCGCACGTCGTCACCCAGTCCATGTCCCGGCCACCCCACTGCTTGGGGAAGCGACAACCCAGCAGGTTGCGACGTCCCGCCTCGGCGAGGAACTCGGTCGGGAAACGGATCTCGTCGCGGTCCATCTTGGTGATCATGTCTTTGGGGACCCACGCGACGAGGTCGCGGGCCTCGTCACGCAGCTTGCGTTGTTCGTCGTTCAATACGAAGTCGTACATGTCGCCTCTTCAGTCTGACGCCGGGTCGGAGTCGAGTTGGGTGCGAAGCCGATACTTCATGACTTTGCCGGTCGGTGTGTATGGCAGCTCGTCGACGAAGCGGAACTCGCGGGGGATCTTGTATTTGGCGAGATGGTCGCCGAGGAACGCCGTGAGGTCGTCTGCGCTCACCGTCGTGTCGGGTTTCGCCACGATCAACGCGAGGACGGTCTCGCCCCACTCGGGATGGGGTTTGGCGATTACCGCGACGCCGGCCACGGCCGGGTGCGACATGATGACGTCCTCCACCTCTTTGGAGTACACGTTCTCGCCGCCGGTCACGATCATGTCCTTGATCCGATCGACGATGTAGAGGTAGCCGTCCTCGTCGACCCTGGCGATGTCGCCGGTGCGGTACCAGCCGTCCTCGAAGGCGGCGCTGGTGGCCTCGGGGTCGTTGTAGTAGCCGACCATCATGGAATCGGCCATGAGCCAGACCTCGCCGACCTCGCCCGCCCTTGCCTCTTCGGTCGTGCTCTTCATCACTTTGACGTTGGCACCCGGCAGCGCGGTGCGACCGATCGAACCGGCCTTGGTGACCTGCTCGGAGGGGAACAGCGCGGTGCCCGAAGGGCCTGCCTCGGTCATCCCATACACCTGGTAGAAACGGTCGCTGCGGTACTTGTCCATCAGCACCCTCGCGTTCTTCGCGTCGATCGGACCGCCGCCGTAGATCCAGGCGTGTATCGACGACAGATCGAACTCGTCGAAGTTGGGCACCATCGCCAGTGGGGCGAGGTAGCTGATCGGGGCACCGAAATAGATGGTGCAACGCTCGTCCTGGACCGCCTCGAGGAAGTGCAGCGGGTGATACTCGCGCAGCAGCACGGTGGTCGCTCCCAGGTACTGCGCAGCCACGAACCAGTTGTTCAGCGGCGACGAATGCCAGATCGGCATCGCCAGCAGCACCCGGTCGTCCTGGGTGTACTGCACGGCCAGGGCGCCGGTGATCCCGGCCATGATGACGTTGCGATGCGAATGCACACAGCCCTTCGGTTTCCCGGTGGTACCCGACGTGTAGAGCAGCTCGGCCATGTCGTCGTCGGCGACCACGACCGGCGACGGGTC
>JAACED010000082.1 GCA_011682695.1 Gammaproteobacteria bacterium | reverse complement strand
TCGGATCGCGGGCTCGCCGGCGCGTACAACTCGACGGTCATCAGAATGGCCGAGCGTCGCATCGTCGAACTGCGATCACAAGACGTGCAGATTCGTGTGTACGTCGTCGGCAAGAAGGCGCAGACGTACTTCCGGTTCCGGGGGTATCACGTCGAGGGAGCCTTCTTGGGCGTGACCGATGCCCCCGGGTACGCGGATGCCCGGACCGTTGCGAACGTCATCATGGAGGAGTATGCAAGCGGGGCGGTGGATGCCGTCGAGGTGTTCTATACCCAATATGTGTCCGCGCTCGTGCAGCAGGCGGTCAGTTTCGAGCTGCTGCCGATCGTTCCGCCGGAAGCGGGTGAGGAACCGGTGGCCGCGGTGACCTACAGCTATGAGCCATCGCCGTCGGAGATCCTCGACCGGCTGTTGCCCCGGTACGTGGAGGCTTCGACCTTTGGCGTGTTACTGGATTCGTCTGCGTCGGAGCACGCATCGAGGCAGCGAGCGATGAAAGCGGCAACGGAGAACGCGGAAGACCTGATCAAGGTTCTCAGCCGGATGGCCAACCAGGCCCGTCAGGCCGAGATCACAACAGAGATCTCAGAAATCGTTGGCGGCGCAGAAGCGCTGCGCCACGGATGACAAAGGAAACGAAGGAGCGAGGGATCGTGACAGAGGCGAAGAGTGTTGGACGGATCGTCAAGGTGACAGGTCCCGTCGTCGACGTGGAGTTCCCCAAGGGCGAGCTTCCAGAGATCCTGTTTGCCCTCGAAATCACCTTCGAGATCGACGGCAAGCCCCAGATGATCATTGCCGAGGTGGCACAGCACCTCGGAAACGACAAGGTACGCGCCGTGGCGATGAGAGGCACCGATGGTCTCGTCCGCGGCGCCGAGGTCCGTAACACGGGCGGACCGATCACCGTTCCCGTCGGACCCAAGACCCTCGGGCACATCTTCAACGTGTGGGGTGAGCCCCTCGACGTTCCGGCCGACTCGATCGAGTTCGATGAACGCTGGCCCATCCACCGGCCGCCGCCGAAGTTCGAAGATGTCGAACCGCAGAAGGAGATCTTCGAGACGGGCATCAAGGTCATCGACCTGCTGGAGCCGTACATACGTGGCGGAAAGATCGGCATGTTCGGCGGTGCCGGAACCGGCAAGACCGTCATCATCCAGGAGATGATCAACCGGGTCGCCACTCAGCACGGTGGTGTGTCCACGTTCGCCGGTGTCGGCGAGCGGACCCGTGAAGGCAACGACCTGTTCGTCGAGATGACCGAATCCGGCGTGATCGAGCAGACGGCGCTGGTGTTCGGCCAGATGGACGAACCACCGGGCGTTCGCCTGCGGGTCGGCCTGTCGGCACTGACGATGGCCGAGTACTTCCGCGATGTGATGCGTCAGGATGTGCTGCTGTTCATCGACAACATCTTCCGGTTCACACAGGCTGGATCTGAAGTCTCGACGCTGCTCGGGCGGATGCCGTCGGCGGTGGGGTACCAGCCGACCCTCGCCGATGAGATGGGCTTCCTCCAGGAGCGGATCACGTCGCTGAAGGGCCGGTCGATCACGTCGTTGCAGGCAATCTACGTTCCTGCCGACGACATCACCGACCCCGCGCCGCACACGACGTTCGCCCACCTGGACGCGACGACGGTGCTGTCGAGAGGTCTGGTCGAGTTGGGGATCTATCCGGCGATCGATCCGCTCGACTCGACGAGCCGGATTCTCGATCCGCTGCATGTCAGCCAGGAGCACTACGACGTTGCCCGTCGGGTACAGCAGATCCTGCAGCGCTACAAGGACCTCCAGGACATCATCGCGATTCTCGGCATCGACGAACTGTCCGAGGAGGACAAGCTGATCGTGGGCAGGGCCCGCCGTATCCAGCGGTTCCTGTCACAGCCGTTCTTCGTTGCAGAGCAGTTCACCGGGATCCCGGGCGTCTTCGTGCCTCTGGAGGAGAGTGTTCGTGATTTCAGGATGCTGATCGATGGTGAGCTGGATCACCTGCCCGAGCAGGCGTTCTACATGGTCGGCGGCGTGGAGGAAGTCCAAGCCAAAGCCAAGGAGTTCGAGGCGACCGTCTGATGAGTTTCCACGTCGACATCGTTGCTCCCGAGGCCGTCGTCTGGTCTGGTGACGCCGATTTTCTCGTCGCAAAGACCGTCGAAGGCGAGATTGGTGTGCTCACCGATCACGAGCCGCTGATGGCGGCGCTGGCCACCGGGGTCGTCGTCGTCGAGGCGGGAGATGAGAAGGTGACTGTCGGTATGCACGGCGGCTTCTTGCAGATCGTGGACAACAACGTGACGCTGCTCACCGACAGGGCCAAACTCACCGAAGGCGACGACCGGGGCCGTGCACTCGAGGTCGCAAAGCGACTGCGTGCCGAAGAGGAAGCCGTGGAGGGCTGACCAGTCCGTAGACTTTCCAGCTTCGAGCGCGTTCTGGCTTTCACCGCCGTGGTCGGGCTCGTGCTGGCAGCGTGCTCCACCGACGTTGTCCCGTTGTCGACAGAGGGGCCGCGTCCGACGATCACCCATCCTTCGGTCACGACGACGGTTGAATCTGATCGCCTCGAGGTGTGGGTGGACGACCTGCGGGCGGCGGCTCTCGCTCCGTTCGTTGCAGATTTCGCCGAGCGTGCCGGCGTGGCGGTCGACGTGGTCACGTATCCGTTCGATGAGATCGCGACTGCTGCAGCCACAGGACACGGACCGGATGTCTTCGTGGCATCACATGACCGGCTGGAGCCGCTGCTCGCACGGGGTGCCATCGTACCGATCGACCTGGGAATCGTCGGTCCCGACCTCGATCCCGTGGCGGTACGGTCGGTGACGTTGGGCGGTGAGACGTACGCCATCCCGTATGGGCTCGAGTCGGTCGCATTGTATGTGAATACCGACGCCGTCGGTAAAGGCATCATTCCTGACACGTTCGCATCGCTACGGAGTCTCTGCGCATCGTTCGAGAGGTGCGTCGGTATTCCCGAGGGCCTTTATCACCAGTACGGGTTTCTCTCGAGTTCGGGCGGGTATGTGTTCGGCCCGAGCCCCGGCGGCGGGTGGTCGGTGAACGACATCGGGCTGAGCAAAGGAGTGGAAGGTGCGAGGGCTCTCGGGCGCCTTGTCGCGGATGGGACTGTATTCACCGGGTCGTACGGCGAGGTTGTCGACCGGTTTGTCGCAGGTGAGGCTCCATTCCTCATCACCGGACCGTGGCAGGTGCGGCCGTTCACCGACGTCGGTGTCGACTTCGCCATTCAGCCGTTGCCGACGCTCGACGGAACGACTCTGCGCCCATTCATCGGAGTCCAGGCGTTCTTCGTGAGTGCCGCCGCGCCGTCTGATCTCGCGGAGTCGTTCGTTCGCGAGGTCCTGGCCAGGCCAGAGGTGTTGACGGCTGTGGCGTCTGTCGACAATCGTGTTCCGGCCTATCTGCCGGCCCGCCCGGGCCTTGAAGGGTACGCTGCAGGATTCGTTGCGAGTGCCGGCGATGGCGACCTGATCCCAGGGGTCGCGGAGATGGCGGCCGTGTGGAACCCTCTTGATGCGGCGCTCGACGCGATCTTCTCCGGGCTCGATCCCTCGGGCGCTCTTACGAGCGCTGAAGAAGCTGTGATACGGGCTACGGCACCTTGAATCGGTTCACGTCGGCGCTTGGCCGGCAGCCTCCATGCGTGAGGCGATCTCTTCGATCTGACCAGGGAACCCGGAACCGACCGCCGCGGCGATGATAGGGAAGATCAGGGCCGAGAGTATGCCCCTGGCCTGCATCTTCAGTGATGCCGTCATGTCGATGCCACCCGGGTTGCTTGGTGCCAGTTCGACGGTGATCGTGCCGATCACCTCGGACGTATCGATCGTCACCGCCATCAGGACCGGTGCCTCGGCGTCGTGGGTCGTGGCGGTGCCCTCGTAGGCCTTGCCGGCAGCTCTTACGGTGAACCGGTAGGAGCGCAGAACACCGTCGGGCGAGTGCTGCGCGTCGTAGACCCGTTCAACGCCCGCGATCGTGCCCCAGGTCTCCGGTTGCTGGAGTACCTGCCACGCCGACTCGGGTGTCGCATCGACGGAGACACTGTGGGTGAACCGATCGGGAGCCATCCGGAGCAGGCTAGCAACACTCTCGTCTCTGGTGGCCCGACCACGTGCGGCCGGTATTGACGAGAACGCATGTCAGGTCAGTGGCCCGGTTCGTGGGCCAGGTCCGGGTGGTGCTCGAGCGTTCCGCCGATGTAGGCCGAGACGATGTCGTCAACGAGGCGCTCGGTGGTGAGGATCAGGTCCATCCCAGAGGCCTCGGCCGTTTGAACCATCGGGATCCCCATGCCTCCCGCGATGAGGACGTCGCAGTCGCTGATCGGCGAGAGCAGCGCTTTGTGCCGCTGATGGTGATGGTTGTGGCCGGGGGTGTCGTGTGCGATGTCGGGGCGTCGCTGTTCGGAGTCCGTCGTGCGGATCTCACGGGTGATTCCCCGGCCGTCTTCGATCGTCACGACGACGTACTGGCGGGTTCTTCCGAAATGGCGCTGGATCGTGACACCGTTGTTGGAGGCGATGGCGAGCTTCATGACCAGAGATGGTATCCCTGTTTCGCGTCAATGCCGGCGTCGCTATCCGACGCCAGCATTGACAGGAATCGGGCTTCTGTTTTCTGGTCAATGGAAGCGTCGCTATTCGACGCCGGCATTGACAGGAAAGGGTTGGAGGTCCGGTAGCCTGCTGGATTCATGCTCATCGTGAGAGACCTCCACATCGAAGTCGGCGACCGCACTCTGCTGCGCGACGCCTCCTTCACGCTGCACCCGGGCGACAAGGTCGGGCTCGTCGGTCGCAACGGGGCCGGCAAGACGACGTTGCTTCGAACCCTCGTCGGGTACGAGGCTCCCAAGGGTGGGTCGGTGCAGCGCTTCGGCAACCTCGGTTACTTCTCGCAGGAGGCCTCCCTTCCCGACCTCGAACGTTCCGACATGACCGCTCTCGAGCGGGTGCTCGCTGCCAGGGGTATCGGTGTCCTCCTGCGCCGGATCGAGGAGGCTCGCCGCAAGGTCGAGCGTCTCGATGGAGAGCGTCGAGACCGTGCCATTCGCAACTTCGCGCGCCTCCAAGACCAGTTCGACGCCGCAGGGGGTTACGTCGTCGAAGCCGAGGCGAAACAGACCGCTGCCGCCGTTGGGATCGGCAACGACGAACTCGACCAACAGGTCGTGACAATGTCCGGTGGGCAGCGACGGAGGGTTGAACTCGCCCGCATTCTGTTCGCCGAGACCGACGTCATGCTTCTGGACGAGCCGACCAACCACCTCGACCTCGATGCGAAGGCCTGGCTGATGGACTACCTCGCCTTCTACCGGGGTGCGCTCATGGTCGTCAGTCACGATCTGCCACTGCTCGACGAGGCGATCACATCGGTGCTCTCGCTCGAAGTCGGGATACTGGAACCGTACCGGGGCAACTACTCGAACTTCCTCATCGAGCACGAACGGCGCCGAGCTCAACGGATCAAGGAACGCAAGCAGCAGGAACGCAAGATCACCAGGCTGGAGGAGAATATCCGCCGGTTCAAGGGCTCCACCGAGAAGATGGCGAAAGTCGCGAAGTCGATGGAGACCCGGGTCGACCGGATCAAACGGGACCTCGTCGAGATACGGGCCAAAGGCAAGAACGTGGCGGTCAGTTTTCCCCAGCCCATCCCGTCTGGTCGAACCCCGCTCACCGGATCGGGCCTGACCAAGGCATATGGCGACAACCTGGTCTTTGTCGACATCGATGTCGACACGAACCGGGCAGAGCGGCTATTGATCATGGGCCTCAACGGCGCCGGCAAGACGACCTTGCTGCGTATCCTCGCCGGCGTAGAACAACCGGACCTGGGGGAGGTGATGCTCGGGTATCGGGCCAATCTCGGCTACTACGCCCAGGAGCACGAACAGATCGAGGCGGGCGTGACCGTTCTCAACCACCTGCGCAAGGTCTCCAACCAGCCCGACAAGGAGCTGCGCACCATGCTCGGCCATTTCCTCCTGGCAGACAAGGTCGATCAGGACGCCGGCACCCTGTCCGGAGGGGAGAAGACGAAGCTTGCGTTGGCGCAGCTCGTCATGGCCCAACCGAACGTGCTGCTGCTCGACGAGCCGACGAACAACCTCGACCCGCAGGCCAAGGACGCGTTGCTGGCCGCGCTGCAGCGCTACGAAGGGACGATCATCCTGGTGAGCCACGACACCAACTTCGTGGCCCGCCTGGAACCCGACCGGGTGATGCTCATGCCCGACGGTGACACCGCGTTCTTCGACGAATCGATGCTGGAGCTGGTGGCGCTGGCGTAGCAGCTCGTTTCCTCCCCCAGCGAGGGCTTTGGCGAGTGTTCGGGGACGTGGCCCGCCAGGGCCGGAGGGGGTACGCGCGACCTGGAGGAGGCCCCCCTTTCCGGCTTTGCCGGCCCCCCTTTCCGGCTTTGCCGGCCCCCCTTTCCGGCTTTGCCGGCCCCCCTTTCCGGCTTTGCCGGC
>JAACED010000081.1 GCA_011682695.1 Gammaproteobacteria bacterium | reverse complement strand
CCCAGATACGCCTCCTTGACGGCCGCGTTTTGTTCGATCTCTGCAGACGTCCCGTGGAAGTCCACCTTTCCTTCGCTCATGACGAAGGCGTACTCGCAGACTTTGAGGGCCATACGGACATTCTGTTCAACGAGCAGAATCGTCAGGCCTTCGCGCTGGAGTCGCTGCAGGGAATGGAAGAGCTCGAGGGTGAGCACAGGGGCGAGGCCGAGGGACAGCTCGTCGATCATGAGGATCTTCGGTTCTGCCATGATCCCGCGGGCTACGGCGAGCATCTGTTGTTCGCCGCCGCTCATGGTCCCGGCGCTCTGTTTGGAGCGTTCTTCGAGCCGTGGGAACAGCTCGAAGACCTTGGCCAGATTGGCACCCATGCGGGCGCGGGCGCGTTTCGGTGTCGCACCCATCTCGAGGTTCTCACGCACGGTCATGTCGCTGAAGAGCTGGCGGCCTTCCGGCACCATGATCATGCCGAGCTCTGCCTTGGCATGCGCCGGCAATCGGCTGACGTCTTCGCCCTGGAAGGTCACGGTGCCTTTCCATGGAGCGATCTGGCCCATGATCGTGCGGAGCAGCGTCGTTTTCCCGGCACCGTTGGAACCCACCAGCGCCGTGAGCCTGCTCTCTTCCACGGCGAGGTCGAGACCCCAAAGGATCTGTAGGTCTCCATAGCCCGAGGTGATGCCGCGAACGTCGAGCATTCCCATCACGACCGCCCCTCTTCGAGGATCTGGGCTGCAAGTTCGGGATTGCCGAGATACGCTTCGATGACCTGTTCGTCCTTGGAGACCTCCGATGGGGGTCCATCCGCGATCATCTTTCCGTGGTTGAGGACGATGATCCGATCGGAGAGGTTCATGATGGCGTGCATGATGTGCTCGATCATGATGATCGTGACACCCTGGTCCCTGATCTGGCGGATGGTGCCGAGCATGCCTTGGACTTCCGTCTGGTTGAGTCCCGCCAGCACCTCGTCGAGCAGCAGTAGATGCGGCTTCGCTGCGAGCGCTCGAGCCATCTCAAGTCGCTTCTTCTGTGCCACGTTGAGGCTGCCGGCGAGCATCTCCGAACGCTCGTGAAGACCCACGAACTCCATCACCTCGCCGGCCACGTCGCCGGCAGCTCTGATTGAGAGGCCATCCTTGCCATAGCAGGCGCCGACGATGACGTTCTGACGAACCGTCAGTTCGTTCAGAGGACGGACGATCTGATGCGTTCGTGACAACCCCAGATGGGCGATGCGGTAGGTTCGTTTGCCGGTGATGTCCGTTCTGCGGAACACCATATTGCCGTGAGTCGGTGCGTAGACGCCGTTGATGCAGTTGAACAAGGTCGTCTTCCCTGCTCCGTTCGGGCCGATCAGCCCGAGGATCTCGCCACCATCGAGTGAGAAACTCACGTTGTCGACAGCGGTGAGTCCGCCGAACTGCTTGGTGACGTTTTGAATCTGCAGAATCATTCGAGCACCTTCCGCAGACGGGGGAAGCGTTTTCGGAGCCAACCGATGGCTCCACCCGGGATGAACAGGATGATCAGTAGGAGCAAGAGGCCGGCCACGGCGAGCTGCACGTTCTTGAAAATGGGACTCGTGAGCAGCGACTTGCGGAGTTGCTGGTAGACGCCGGCTCCGAGCACCGGCCCGATCACCGTTCCGAAACCTCCGAGCATCACCATCACGATGAGCTCGATGGAGAGTTGGAGACGGAAAGCATCGCCAGGTTCGATGTTGCCGTTCTTGAAGAAGAACAGCACACCGATGAGTCCGGGGAAGATCGCTGACAGCACGAAAGACCACGTCTTGGCGGTCGGCGCGTTGACTCCCATGACCTCTGCTGCGTCTTCATCTTCTCGGATCGCCAGCAGACCCAGTCCGAACTTGGAGCGCTTGACCATGTATGAGACCACGATGACCATCACGGTGATGACCGCAACGGCCCAATAGACGGCCCATAGAGCGGTCGTCGCGCCCCCATACTGCTTGTAGACGGAGAATTTCAGGTCCATGCCAACGGGTCCGCCAAACGGTGTGAAGTTGTTGACGAGCGCCCGCATGGCCTCGTTGACTCCAATCGTGGCCAGAGCGAAGTATGCACCTCGCAGACGGAGGATCGACTTGCCGAGTCCGTAGGCGAGCAAGGCTGCTGCCGCTCCGCCGGCCAGCACCGAGAGCCACAGGCTCCAGCCCAGCTGGCTGACCGTGTAGAAGCCGACGTAGCCCCCAACTCCAAAGAACACGATGTGACCGAAACTCACGTAACCGGTGTAGCCGAGCAGTATGTTGAGGCTCGAAGCGAGAGCGATTGCCATGAGGATCGTGAACATGGATTCGCGCGTGCTCGCCTTTCCCGACACGGCGGGTATGAGGGCAAGGATCACCACGATGGTGAGGGTGAGAGTGAGTCCTGGGATCCGCTTCATGACTTCTTCTTCCCGAACAGGCCTTGCGGCATGACGAGCAGGATCATGACAAAGAGGACGAACTCGAGCACCGGAACCCACGTCGTTTTCATGAACACGGGCACGAGGCCCTCGATGAGACCAAGGATCAAGCCTCCCACCAGGGCGCCGAGAGGATTGCCGAGCCCTCCGAGCACGACGATCACGAAGCTCTTCAACTCGTAGATCCCACCTCCGAGGATGTTGATCGGCAGGATTGTCGAAATGAGCCCTCCTGCAGTCATGGCAAGCATTGTGCCGATACCGAAGGTGAGTGCCAGGATGCGGGTCGATGGGATGCCCATCAACTCGGCTGCCTGCCTGTTGTTGGCTACCGCCCTGATGTACTTGCCGTAACGTGTGCGATACATGAACCAGTAGAGCAGGGCCGTCACCAGGATCGCCACCGCCGTCGCTGCGAGGCGGGTGCCGGTGACCGTGATCGGTCCTGTGGTCACACTCCCAAGCGAGTACTCGACGTTGTAAGACGTCGTCGACAGAATCGCCGTGCCAACGCCGATGATCATCATGTTGACCGAGAACGTCGATAGGAGACTCGACAGGGGCGGCGCGTCGATCACCCGATGAACGGCGACGAAGTAGACGAGGAATCCGAACGCCAGACCGATAGCGGCAACGATGATCAGGGCGAGGAACGGGTTCAGTCCGAAGAACGTGAAGATCTCATAGACGCCGAACATCCCGACCGCGATCATCGGGCCCATGGGCCAGGTTGATGACATCCATCACTCCGAAGATCAGCGTGAGGCCCATCGCGGCGACGCCGTAGACGAATCCCATCAGCAAACCGTCGAACGATGACGCGACGAGCACATCCAAGCTCATGGGAGCTCCCCGGGTTGGAACCCTCCCGCGGCGTCAGTGCCGCGGGAGGGGGATTGGCGTTCCGTCACCGTCCGAGCGGGTACACCGGATCTGCGGTTGCACCAGCCTTCGGCCAGACGATCTGCTTCACGAGCTGATCACCGGACTTCTGCCACTGGACGACCACCATGTCGTGGCCGATCTGGAGGCCATGGAAGTCAGCGCTCGTGTCGAACCTGAGCGGGCCAAAGAAGGTCTCCAGGTTCGTCGCGTCGAGCGCAGCCTTGATCGCATCGTTGTCGAGCGAGTCCGCCTTCTGGATCGCGTATTGCAGCAAAAGGCCTGCGGCGTAGCCGCCGGCGGAGTGATACGAAGGCTCCTCGCCATACGCAGCCGTGTACTCGGAAACGAAGTCGGCACCGGAGATGCCGATCCAGTCTGCACCTGCCGCGGCGGCGGATGCTTCGGTGAACACGACAGCGGGCTCCCACTGACTGGGACCGGCGATACCGGCCGCCGCATCGCCCAGTTCGGCGAACGTCGGCTCAGGTGGTGCGACGAGCAGGGACACGAACTTGACGGGGACGTTCTTCTCATAGAGCTGGCGAGCGAATGCGCTGCCGTCCTGGAAGTGACCGCCTCCGAGAATCGCGTCCGGAGCTGCTGCCTGGATCTTGTTGATGAACGGGTTGAAGTCGTTCGTGTCAGGGTCGTAGCCCTCGAACAGAACGATGTCGTAGCCGTTGCCTTCCGCGTAGTTCTTTGCTGCTTCGACGACACCTGTTGAGAACGTCGAGTTCTCGTAGACGAAAGCGATCTTCTTGGCATTCGAATCGAGGCTCGTCAACAGGTCGACGGAGCTGGTCAGGTAGCGACTGGAAGGGGTGTACACCTGGTAGACGGAGGTGTATCCCTGTGTGTACACCGAGTCGGACGCGGCGCCGGTGGTGATCATGACTTTGCCGTACTGCTCCGCGATGACGGCAGACGCAGCCGTCAGACCACTCGAATACGGGGAGATGAGGAAGTCTGCGTCATCGTCGGTTGCGAGCTTCGTGTACAGCTCCTGGACACGATCCTTGTTGGACTCGTCGTCGTAGGTCACTGCCTCGAAGGTGAGGACGGTACCGTCGCTGAGCGTGATACCTCCGGCATTGTTCACGTCGTCCATCCACAGCTGGAGACCGTCGACCTGGCGGGTCGAAGACGTGTTGAACTTGCCCGTTACCGAGGCCGTGAATCCAATTGTGACGACCCTGGGCTCGGGTGTCGAGGTGGCCGCCGTGGTTCCGGTCGCCGCCGTGGTTCCGGTCGCCGCCGTGGTTCCGGTCGCGGCCGTGGTTGTGGCGCTGCCGGATGCGCAAGCGCCGAGTACGAGTGCCAGCACCAATAGCAGTGCCGACCATAGATGAATGCGTCTCACTATGAGTCCCTTCGGGATCGAGTTCGACGAAAGCGACCCGGCGTCACCGGGTCGTGGGTCGAGGTGGGTTGGGAAATCGAATATGAAGTTGGTAATTCATCCGCATTGCCTTGAGCGGCTGCTGCGAATTCACCTCCAGTCACGGTGATGTACCTCCATACCCGACCTGGGCACCTTAGCATCGGCGTTTCTCACGTGATCTGGTAAGCGGTAGATGTGCTCACCGGCCGTATCGCGCATCGGTACCGACGTCCGACAACCTACTCCGGCTCGAATCGCGTTCCGCTTGCGGAAGGTGGTTCGCTCGCGAGGAACTCACGGAGCGCCGGGAAACGGTTGGCCAGTTGCTTGAGCCAGTCGGTGTAGACGATCAACAGTGTCAGGATCATGATCGGGAACGGCAGGCTGGGGAGGATTTGGGAGACGTTGGGGAACACCGGCTGTAGCTGGATTGCGACGATCTGCAGGGCGCCGAAGAGATAGGCCCCGAGCGCCGCCCTATACGGATGCCACCCTCCAAAGATCACGATGGCGAGGGCGATCCACCCGAAGTTGAGCGTGTGCTGGAACGACCAGCCCAGTTTCACGTCCAGAGAGAAGGCGGCGCCCGCGACACCGATGAGGGAACCGCCGACCGCTGTGTACAGGTAACGGAGGCGGTTGACCGGGATGCCCCTGGAATGTGCACCTTCGGGGCGTTCGCCGACCGCTTGGAGCTTCAGTCCTGGCCGCGTCCGGAAGATGAACCAGTAGGCGACGAAGATGAGCACGATGCTGGAGTAGACCATGAGATCCTGCTGGAAGAAGATAGGTCCGAGGAAGGGCATCGAGGCAAGCCCCGGGATGGGCAGATGTGGCACACCCGCCAGAGGCTGGTGGACGTAGGGATTACCGAGGAACGTGGAGAGGTCGCGTGTCAAAGCGAACATCACGAAACCGACGGCTACTTGGTTCAGAGTCAGCGTGATGCTGGCATAGGCGATCACCAATGCCACGAGCATCCCGACCACGGCGGCAGCGGCGAAGCCGAGTGTTGTGCTTCCGGTGGTGAAGGCGACGGCGAAACCGGCCATCGCCGAGAGCATGATGCTTCCGTCGAGGGAGAGGTTGATGACTCCCGCCTTCTCGGTGATGGTCTCGCCAATGACGGCGAAGACCAGCGGAGCCGATGCCGCGACGATCGATGCAAGGACAGCTTCCATCAGTCCCCCCCAGCCGGCGATGTCTGGGCCGCGGACTCGATTCGATTCCCGCGCCGGACCTGAATGCCCTGTGCGAGCATGGCAAAGAGCACGAGGATGCCCTGAAGCACACCGCCGAGTGACGAGTCCAGGTTCAGCCGGAGCTGTAACTGCGTGCTGCCTACGGAGATCATCGCAAAGAAGAAGGCGACGGGAGGCACCCAGAGGGCGCTGAGACTCACGAGAAGGGCAACGAGGATGCCGAGGTAGCCGTAGCCGCCTGATACGGCGGGCACGAGCTTGTGGAAGAAGCCCGTGACTTGGACAGTTCCTGCGAGTCCTGCGAGTCCGCCACCGATGGCGAACGCCGACAGCATGTAGCCGTTGGTTGGGATGCCGAGGAGATAGGCGCTCTTCGGATTCCGGCCGACCGCCTTGAGGCGGAGTCCATAGCGCGTCCCTCGTAAGAGGAGGTAGACGAGCACAACGGCCAGAACGGCGACACCGACGGCGACGAGAGAAAGGCGGGAGCCTTCGATCGTCGGCAGCCATGCGTGTTCCGGGAACGGGTTCGTGCCGCTCGTGGAAGCGATTCCGGCGCGCTTCCAGGGACCGATGATCAGATAGGTGGCGAGTGCCTGTGCAACGAAGGTGAGCCCCAGTCCTCCGAAGATCTCGTTGACTCGCCCGTATACCTTGAGTGCGCCCGCGAAGAAGGCCCAGATCACTCCTCCGGCCATTCCGGCGAGCATGGTGAGAACGATGAGCACCCAGACCGGTCCGTCGACCGTACGAGCCACATAGCTTGCGGCGATGGCTCCGGCGATCACCTGTCCTTCCACACCGATGTTCCAGAGGCCCGCGGTGTATGTGACGACGAGACCGGCCGACGTGAGCATGAGCGGGATCCAGGCCATGAGCGTGTCGGAGAGTTTGCGTGTGCTTCCGACAGACCCTTTCGCGAGCAGATTGAAGGCTTCCAGCGGGGGTGCGTTGACGAGCAGCATCAGGCCGGTCGCAACGAGGAGGGCGGCAACGATCGCAAGGACCGCCGAACCAAACCTGTGTGACCAGTTCATGCGGTGACCTTCCGTACCCCGCCGATCAGATAGCCGAGCTGCTCGACCGTTGCGCCGGCGGTGTCGATGACGTCGATGATCTCCCCTGAGAAGAACACGGCGATCCGGTCCGAGTACTCCAGAAGTTCATCCAGATCTGAGGATGCGAACACGATTGCGGTTCCGTCATCCCTTCGTTTCAGGAGTTGGCGCCACACCCAGTTGGCGGACTCGATGTCGAGTCCGCGAGTGGGATGCTGCATGAGTAGGACGCGAAGCTCGTCCGGGGTCATGGCAAGGAGGAGGCGCTGCTGGTTTCCGCCGGAGAGCTCTTCGGCGGTGCTGTCGGGGCGTCCCTTGATGAAGTGCTCCTCGATGAGGGCTGCCGCGCGTCGCTCGGCGGCTCCCCAGTCGATGAAGAAACTCGTCTCTTCCCCGGCGAGCACGAAATGCTCGGTCAAGGTGACACCGGTGAGCAGCCCCTCCTCGAGGCGGCCCGCAGGGAGGTAGTGCACACCCGCTTCCAGGAAGTCGCGATAGCTGCGGCGGGACATGTCCTGGTCACCGATGAGCAATGAGCCTGCAACAGGTTTCAGAAGTCCTGCCGCAGCGCGCAGGAAGGTCCGCTGGCCGCTGCCGACGAGGCCGGCCAGGCCAACGACTTCGGACGAGCGCACGGTCAGTGAGAGGTGCTCCATGGTGAGAAGGTCGTCGCGCAAGGTGACATCGCGTACGGTGAGCGCAGGCAGTCCGAGCTCGACGTCTTTGCGCTGTTCGGTGACGACGACTTCCCCGAACATCATCTCGACCAGTCGATCCGTTGGGCAGGGGAGATTCGCGGCGCCGACGACTCTTCCGGCTCGAAGCACGGTTACCTTGCTGCAGAGCTGTATGACCTCTTCGAGCTTGTGCGACACGAAGATGACGATCATGCCCTCTGCAGCGAGGGCTTTCAGCGTGGCGAACAGCTTCTCGCGTTGTGTCTCCGAGATACCGGTCGTCGGTTCATCGAGGATGAGCACTCGAGCGCCCAGCCACAGCAGGCGGGCGATCTCGAGTTGTTGACGCTCGCCGATCGTCAGCTCTCGGGCGGCAGCATCGGGATTGAGATCGAAGCCGAACCGTCCGCATACTTCCAGCAGATCCTTACGGGCTCTCTTGCGATCCACCTGCAGGTGCCCCGGACTTCCGATCAGGAAGTTGTCGACGACCGTGAGCGGCAGGAACACGAGGGGATCCTGATGCAGCATGCCGATCCCGTGGCGGAGTGCGTCGTTGGGGGAGCGCAGCTCTAGCTGTTTCCCTTCGAGAATGACGTTGCCGGAGTCGGCCAGGTAGAAGCCGGACAGGATCTTCATGAGCGTCGACTTGCCGGCGCCGTTTTCCCCGAGGAGCCCGTGAAGCTCCCCTGCCTCGACCTCCAGTGTCACCCCGTCGTTGGCGCGCACCGGGCCGAAGTGCTTGTGGATGTCCAGCAGCCGCAGGCTCATGTGGCAGCCACCATAGTGTCTTGGCTGGCAGGGTTCGTGGTGTCGATGCCGAGGTGGGGCGCCGCTCGTCGGGTTCTCCGCCCGGCCGCACCTGCAGTTTCGAGGTGACTGCTCGAGACCGGCAACTGTCAATCAGCAATTGGCACGGCCGCCGCATCCGCCCCGCGGTCTTGCATCGACGCTGCTCGCGCTACGAAGTACGAAACACGTGAAGGAAGCAAACCCGAACCTGGTGTCGGAGGGTTGGACGAGGAAGGGGGGACGGTGTTCACACCGTCCCCCCTCGCATTTGCGGGTTTGTCTAGCCGGAGGTGCTGGCTCCCTCCATGCCTTCGAGCAATTCGGGCATGTACCAGATCTGTGAATCCGTTGCGGTCTCTCCGTCTGCAAGGAACGGAGTGCCGTCCTGGAAGTTCAGTGGTCCGGTCCACAAATTGATCGAGCCGTCTGCCAATCCGGCGATGAACGTGTCGAGCTGAGCTTTGTTCTCGGCAGAAAGCCCTGGCCCCTCAACAAAGCCGACCGCGCTCGTATCCGGGTTGTTGATGTCACTCCAATCCGGTCCGTTCCACTGCCAATCGGCCGTGAACGTACCGTTCTGCACCGCCTGGGCTGCCTGCAGGTACGCAGGTCCCCAGTTGAAGTACGGGACACCGAGGCAGATGTCCGGCCTCTGTTCGCAGGCGCCTTCGAAGTCGTAGGGCACTGCCCATACCGCTCCACCGGCGTCGGCCCGTTGGCCTGCCACGACGAGTGCTTCGGAAGTGTCGATTCCGGAGATGACCACATCGGCGCCACCATCGAAGAAACTGTTCGTGACGACAGTCGGATCTGCTGTCACACCGGGGATGTTGAACCAGAATCCAATCCAGGAGACTTCGTACTTCAGGTCGGAGGCGGCTTTGCCCCGGTAGTTCTCCCAGCAGTACTTGGCGCCCAGGAAGGCCGAGTCGGTGAGCCGGCGGGTCTCGTCATTCGCCAGTGGACCGAGATACGCGATGGATCCCGTCTGGGTCGTGAGGCCGGCGGCACACCCGCCGATCATCTTGCCGTAAATCATTCGGCCCATGATGTTGCCGAGGTTGTCGATGCCGGCGAAGGCTTTGCCGTCTTTCCAGGCACTGTCGCCGGAGGTCCAGATCATCGCGACGTCAGGATGCGCCTTGGCCGCGGCCTCGATGCCGTCCTTCATGTCATCCGAAGTGGCAAAGATCAACTTGGCGCCCTGATCGATCATGTCATCGACGACCTGTTCGACGCTGGTGCCCGGTCGATCGGCAGGGTTCACCTTGTCGAGCGTGATCATCTTCGCGCCGAGCTTCTCCTCGACGTACTGGCCACCTTCGTAGTTGGCCTGACTCCATCCACGGTCGTTCTGCGGTCCCACCAGGATCATGCCAAACACCAGTGGCTCGGCAGGTGCCGTGGTGGGC
>JAACED010000080.1 GCA_011682695.1 Gammaproteobacteria bacterium | reverse complement strand
CTTCAGCCTTCGTTGGCGCTTCAGCCTTCGTTGGCGCTTCAGCCTTCGTTGGCGCTTCAGCCTTCGTTGGCGCTTCAGCCTTCGTTGGCGCTTCGGCCTTGACAGCTTTCGTTGGCGCTTCGGCCTTCTTCGGTGCCTTCGTCGCCTTCTTGGCCGTGCCGATACCTGTGACCTCGATTGTCGTGTAGGTCTGACGGTGGCCTTGTCGGCGCCGATAGCCGGTCTTGTTCTTGTACTTGAAGATGTCGATCTTGGGTCCGCGTGACTCGCCAAGCACCTTGGCGATCACCGACATTTTGGCCAGCTTGTCGCGATCGGTGATCGTGTTGCCCTCTTCGTCTACAACCAGCAGCGGTACATAGCTGACCTGCTCGTCGTCGGACTTGATGCGCTCGACATCGATGATGTCGCCGGGCTTGACTTTCGCCTGCTTGCCGCCGACGCGAATGATTGCATACATGACTGTTCCCTATTGTGAGCCGGGCGAGTCTACTCGCTTCCGCGTTCTTGCCAATCCTCGACCTCGACGGGAAGTCCAACCGTCGCAGCTTCCTCGTGAAGAATCACACCCCGACCGCCACAGCACGTGCACACTTCGGAGAAAGATTCCACGAGACCTTCGGCTACGTTCTTACGAGTCATTTCGACGAGACCGAGATGTGACACATCGAACACCTGCGTTCGAGTCTTGTCTTTGGCAAGCGTTTCACGCAGTCTGCGCAACACCGCCCGCTGGTTCCCGTCGACTTCCATATCGATGAAGTCGATCACGATGATCCCACCGATATCTCTGAGTCGGAGTTGACGCCCGATCTCCTCCGCGGCTTCGAGGTTGTTCTGAAGAACCGTTTCCTCGAGGCTCGAAGAACCGACGAAGCGCCCGGTGTTGACGTCGATGACCGTCAACGCTTCGGTGCGGTCGATGACCAGATGTCCACCGGAGGGCAGCCACACTTTGCGATCCAGAGCTTTACGAAGCTGATCCTCGACGTGGAAGCGCTCGAAGAGCGGCATCTCGTCCTCGTAGAGGTGCACTCGCGAAATCAGGTCGGACTCCGTCTCGCTCAGGTACTGCTCGACCTGCTCTTTGGCAGCGGGATCATCGATCAGCAGGCGCCGAAAGTCCGGGGTGAAATGTTCTCGGATGACACGAATGAGCAGCGGCGGCTCCTCGTGGATGAGCCGCGGAGCGCCCCCTTTGGCCGCTTCTTCCTGGATCTCTTCCCAGGTCTGCACGAGCCGGGCGAGATCGGCCCGTATTTGGGCCCGTGTTGCACCCTTGGCAGCCGTGCGAACGATCACGCCGGCACCCTCCGGCTTGATGTCCCGAACGATGTTGCGAAGACGGTTCCGCTCATCGTCCGGTAGCCGCCGGCTGATTCCGTGAGTATCCGAATTGGGGACGAAGACGAGGTAGCGGCCCGCGAGGGAAATCTGGTTGGTGAGTCTCGCTCCCTTGTGGCCCATCGCATCCTTCACGACCTGGACGAGCACTTCGTCGCCTTTGGAGAGGACCTCCTCGATCCGAGGACGGCGTTTCCCGGGGTCGCGCTGGAGGTCGCCGACATAGAGCACACCGTTCTTCGAAGCGCCGAAATCTGCGAACGACGCCTCCATCCCCGGAAGAACGCTGCGGACCTTGCCGAGATACACGGATCCGACGAGTGATCCCTTGTCGGAACGAGCTACGTAGTGTTCGACGAGGACAGCGCCTTCCAAGACCACGATCTGGGTCTGATGGGGTAGCACGCGGACGAGCATCTGTTTGCGCTCGGTCTCCGGCGGAAGGATGATCTCTTCCGTCTTCGGCTCGGAACGACGCCCTCGATCTGCCTTCTTGGAGGCCGGACGATCGTCGCGCCGTTTCGCCCGCTTTGCATCGGGTTCACGAACCCTGCGGACTTCGAGCGTCTTACCGCCGACGCGCCTGGTCTTCCGTTCTTCTACTGCTCCGGTTCCGGTGCCCTTCCTGAGCACCTCGACCTTTCGCCGAAACAACGCCATGTCCCTCTAACTCCTTCGCATGTGTGGCAGCCCTACCTGCCATTGGATCTCGCGAATCCCGACGCACGGTCCGGAGGTGATGCAGAACGGACCGATCCCTGATCCCTGGCGTTCTTCGCGAACCGCCGGATGAAAACATGAGGGCTTGCTCCTCGGGGGCGAGATACGGGCCACCGCTCGGGTGGCCGCCCATCAAGAGTAGCAGACGATTGGGTTAGCTTCATCCTTCCGGTGGCCTGCCGGAATGGTGTATCACTCCACGTCGAGACGTGTCTGCTCTGGCTCCAACGGGTCGAAGCACAGCCTGCACCGAGCCTCGTAGGCATCGGTCGCACCGAGAACGACGAGTTCGTCCGATTGGATGATCCGCTGCGTGTAACCGGCGGGGGCACCACATCGGTGACACACCGCGAGCATCTTGGTGAGGTATTCGGAGTTTGCCGCAAGGCTGGGGATCGGTGGGAACGGCCTTCCGAGGTAGTCGAGATCCAGGCCGGCCACGATCACCTGCCTCCCTGATCGCGCCAGGATGTCGGTCACGGTGACGAGTTCGTCGTCGAAGAATTGCCCCTCGTCTACACCGACCACCACCGTTGCTTCCTCGACCGTCTCCAGCAGCGTGCCCGCGTTGGGGACGGGGATGGCACTCACCGAGAGGGAGGAGTGTGAGACGATCTGGGTCTCGCTGTAGCGGGTGTCGATCACCGGCTTGAAGACCTGGACTGGGATCCGAGCGATCTTGGACCGAACCACTCTCCGGATCAGCTCTTCGCTCTTGCCCGAAAACATAGGACCGGAGATCACTTCCACCCAGCCGCGATCGCCACGTCGGTACATGGGACAGAGCGTAGTCAGTCGCCGGGCTCGCTTCGCTCGCCTTCCCGCGTACCTCCTACCGATACCTGGTATCCCCCGCTCCTACCGCCACCTCAGGTCCACACAAGATCACGGGGCGCAGCGACCGGTTTCTCCCCCCAGGGGGCACAGCGACCGTTGAGGGGAGTACGGCGAAGCCGACCGGGGCCGGCGTCAGCCGGAAGGGCAGCACGGCCAAGCCGGGAGGGAGTTTCTGCTGCCGACCCAGGACCCCCTCCTTCCTCGGCCAAAGCGCCGAGGACACCTCCCCCAATGTCGGCCTCCGGCCTCCTGGGGGAGGAAACGAACATTTCTCCCCCAGTGAGCGGAGCAAACATCTCTCCCCCCAGCGAGCGAAGCGAGCGCTGGGGGGAGTACGGCGAAGCCGGGAGGGGGGCCCAGACGAGGTCTCGGCCCCAACCCCAGCAACCAGGCCCTCGCTGTCAGGCGTTCACCGGCTCGCCGGGCACCGGCGTGCGGCGCAGCCAGACGGAGTTCGCGAGACCCAGCGCGAGCGCGGTGACGAGGAGCGCGGAGCCCCCTGCGCTCATGAGCGGAAGTGGTAGGCCGGTCACCGGCATGATGCCGATCGTCATACCCACGTTCACGAAGATCTGGAAAGCGAGCATGGCGGCGATGCCAACGGTCAACAGCCTCCCGAACCGGTCCCGTGCGTTGCGAGCGATGACGAGCAGTCTCCACAACAACACCGCATAGACGAAGAGAACGATCGCACCGCCGATGAGTCCCAGCTGCTCACCGACTGCGGTGAAAATGAAGTCTGTGGACTGGGCAGGAACAAAACTCAGATTGGTGAGAGCCCCCCCAAACAGGCCTTTCCCGAAGATCCCCCCACTTCCGATCGCGATCTTGCTTCGGATCAGGTTGTACCCGATACCGAGCGGATCGGCGGTCGGATCGATGAAACTCTGCAACCTCGCCAACTGATAGTCGCGAAGCAACTGGAGTTTCCAGACCGTGACGATGCCACCCACCGCTCCGATTGTCAGGACCGCAAGCTGCCGGAACGTCGTGCCGGACACGAACAGCATCACGAGAGCAAAGAACCCGAACACCAGCATCGTTCCGAGGTCCGGCTGTCGAAAGATGAGATACGAGGGGATCGCCAGCATTCCGAGCGCGAGTCCCAGCCTGTTCCAACGCATCCCCTCTTCACGCGCCGGTGCAAGCACGGCGGCAAGCACGATGATGACACCCAATTTGGCGAATTCGGACGGCTGGAACTGGAACGGACCGATCAGGATCCATCGGTTGGCACCGGCGTGTGGCGCTGTCGTCAGCACGAACCCGAGCACGATCAGGATGAGGGCGTAAATGACACCGGACCAGCCGGCCAGGTCGCGATAGTCGATGAGCGAACCGATCAAAAACAGCACGAGGCCGATTACCGCGAAGATGGCCTGTTTGACCATGAGCGATGACGGATCGAGTCCTCGAGCCTCCAGGCTTGCGCACGAAGCCGTGTAGACCATGAGAATGCCGAGGCCGGCAAGCACGATCATGGAGATGAACAGGATCACATCCGGCCCCGGACGCCGTCGGTCATCGACGACGGCGCGATCGCGTACACCGGTGGTCATCAGTACTCCGTCCTCTCGCCGGCGATAATCGGTGTCGGTTCCATCCCCAAGAGGTGCTGGAAGATGAACCGCGCGGCCGGCGCAGCCACCTGGCTGCCCCCGCCGCCTTCCTCGACCATCACGACAACAACGTACTTCGGGTCGTCGATGGGGGCTACCCCCACGAACCAAGAGGTCACGTCCGCGTCACGAAGACGAAGGCACTTGCCGTCCGCATCCTTCTCGACACACACCTTCGGCATCTGTGCAGTCCCTGTCTTGCCGCCGATGAGCACCGATTTGCTCCCCATGGGCGCGAACGCCGACCTGGCAGTGCCTTCGTTGGTCACCCTGCGCATATCGTCGCGAAGCATCCGCACGATGGCCGGAGCGAGGTCGAGCGATCGTACGACCTCCGGCGGGTTCGACATGACTTCGTGCCCATCCACGTCGGTGATTCGGTCGACGACCCTCGGCCTCCAGACGGTCCCTCCATTGACCAGAGCCGCGTAGGCGACCGCCATCTGGAGTGGGGTCGTGAGGAGAGCGCCTTGTCCCGTCGCCATCTGCAGGAGGTCTCCACCGAACCACGGGCTCACGGTCGTCAACCGACTCTCGTCCAGGAGTCGCAGACTGGGGTTCCTGAGCTGTGTCTGCTTGCGCTCTTCGAACAGCGCCCGATCGGGAATCAGCCCATCCTGCTCCCCCGGCAGATCGATCCCGGTCTGGGCTCCGAATCCGAGCCGGCGGGCCCAGTCCTGGAGGAGGTTCTCCTTGTCGGTGCCTTTGTACCGATCCCAGATCTGCAGTGCGATCTCCCAGAAATACACGTTGCAGGAGCGGGCGAATGCCTCATGCAGGTTCTGGAACCCGCCGTCACGAGGGAACGTCCAGTTCTTCCAGACCTGGGCGGAGCCGTCCGTGAACGGCGCCTTCAGCTGGGCGCTGCATTCGGTCCGGTCGTTCGGACCGGTCACGCCTTCGGGGTAGATGTTCTCTTCGACCGCAGTCAGATAGGTGACCGCCTTGAACGTCGATGCGGGCGGATACTGGCCGGATATCGCCAGGTTGTTGTATGAGAACTCGCCGTTGCGGACGAGACTCTCGAGCTGTTTGGAGGAGACCTCTCGAAGGAGGGTTGGATCGAACTCGGGAACGGAGTCCATCGCGATGATCCCGCCGTTCGTGACGTCCATCACGACGGCGACCGCCTTTCGGGCGAGACCGTTGTAGGAGCCCTTCTCGTGTTTGAGCTGATTCGCGAGATCGATTGCGTCGTGAAGAGCTTGCTCGACGACCCTTTCGGTGTCGAGGTCGAGGCTCAGGTGCAACGTATCGCCCGGCTGTGCAGGCTGGCGGAGCAGCTCCTTCAGAATCGAGCCGCGAGCGTTCGTCTGGTATGCCTCCGAACCCGGTTCCCCCTGCAGCCATTCGTCGTATGACGCTTCAAGACCGCCCTTGCCGATGATCGCATTCGGATCCAGGTTCTCGTCAGCCATGAGCTGCTCGGCTGAAGGCTTGCCCGTGTAACCGATGATGTGGCCCGCGAGCGAACCTTGCGGGTAACGGCGCTCCGGAATCTCTTCGATCGATACGCCCGGTAGCTGGCTCTGGTGCTCCCACACGTAGTAGGCGACATCGGTATCCACGGTCCCGAGATATACCACGCTGGCAGAACCTGCCTCTTCGAAGGCGGCCCAGATCGACACCGCCGGGATTCCCATGAGTCCGGACAGTTGCTGAACGATCGAATCTTCGATATCGGCCGGGATCATGATGCGGTCGACGACGATGCCGGGTGCGAACTTGCTCGCCACGATGGTTGTTCCCGAGCGGTCCATGATCGATCCCCGGGGTGCGGGGAGCGTCCGGAAGGCGACGAGAAGATTCTCTGCCCGTCGTTGATAATCCGGGGCGGCAGCGACCTGGACGAACCATAGGCGAGCACCCAGGACCGTGAACATCGCTACGAACACAAGGCCGATCGCGCCGAGACGCCAGCCTTCTCTCACAGCATCATCTCCCTGTGCCTGTCACCGCCAAGAACCCGTGTCATGAGTGGAAGGACCGCCACGGCCAGAATCACGTCATAGACAGGGCCCAGCAAGATCTGGCGAAGTACCAGCGGGTCACGAAGAATTCTCTCTCCGAAAAGAGTACCAATGATGGCGAGCAACACGGTGCCTCCGAGAGCGATCGCCCAGACGGCAACGCCGATCGTCGGTATCGAGATCTCAAAGCGATCCCGTGTCCGAACGGTTACATACGCGACGATGGTGAGCACCATCGCCCGCAGCCCGAGCGGCGCGCTGCCGAGCAGATCGATGATCAGACCCGCGGTGAACCCGAGGACCACGGCCGGTTCCGG
>JAACED010000079.1 GCA_011682695.1 Gammaproteobacteria bacterium | reverse complement strand
GTCGATCGCGTGACGGAACTGGGCGAGAACCTCCGGCTCGCCGACGACCGGTGAGTCGAGCCCGGCTGCCACCCGGTACAGGTGCAGCAGGACGTCGCTATCTCTGCGACGAACGCCCGATGCGAGGAGGGCACCGTCCGGATAGAGAATCTCCATGACCCGGTCCAGGGCGGCGTCACATCCGACGCTGACGATTTCGACGCGCAGGCACGTCGAGAGGACGAACGCGTCGATGCCGGCTTCGCTGACCCGTCGATAGGCGGCGGTGAGGACGTCATCTGTGAGTGCGAGCCTGGCGCGGTCCCCCGATGAGATGTCGGGATGCGCAAACGTCAACGAGCTGATCCGAAAGGCCATCTACTCCAAGCCTCGACGTTGCGTGAAAAGCTAGAGAGAGATGGCGCCGACAGCGAGTCGATTCGAATCCGACGCGGTGACGGATGCAGGGTTCCCTGCAACCCGATACCTGATACCTCGTCTCCACTCGAGGAGACGGCCTACCCTGCGCCGAGTTCCTCTCGTACGAGCCTGCCCACCAGCGCTCCGTCCAGCTCATCGCGATGCGACTTCATCAGATGGCCGATCACTCGTCCGGCAGATTTCGGATCGTTGGCACCGAGTTCGGCGATCGCCGCGCGAACTAGAGCAACGGTTTCGGCTTCCGACAGCGTCTTGGGAAGCCAGCGGGAAAGGTACTCGACTTCAAAATCGAGCTTCTCGGCCATCGCCGCCCCTCGCTCCCCGAAGCCGGCGTAGTCGTCACGAGCCTTGCTCATCTTCTTCACGTAGGACGCGATTACCTGCTCGTAGAGTGCATCATCGGCCTCCCCGGTGAAGCCGGGAGCGGTAACCCTGCGAGTGACTTCCGTTTCGATCTGCCGCACGACGTCACGTCTGCGCGCATCGCGTGCCAGCATCGCCTCTCGCAGCTCCGACGCAAGTTCCTCTTTGATGGTCACGAATGCCTCCTGAGTGTCCGTCGAATTCTGCCAGGATCGTCACTGATGATCGCCGACACTCCGGCGATGGCAAGTGCGACGGCTCGATCTTCGTCATTCACCGTCCACACCACCACGTCGAGTCCTCGCTCGAGTAGAGAACCGATCACCGATTCCCTTTCGAGCAGCAACCAGTGCGGCGCGACCACCTGGTGACCGGACGCACATGCCCGGCTCGTCGCCGCCTCCAGAGAACCGTCGGGTTCGACCAGGAGTCCTGTACGGAGACCCGGATACGCCGACCGAATCGCGTCCATGGTGGGCCAGTGGAATGACGTGACTACATCCTGTGGGCGGGCGAGACCGGCAACAGATAGCGGGAATGTGAAGTCCGGGTCGAAGTCGGGGTCCCCCGGGTTGTTCTTGATCTCGATATCCAGTGGAAAGTCGCCGATCACGTCCAGCAGATGCTCGAATCGGGCCGGATGATGGCCTCGCCCGAGATCGATCTTCTCGAGTGTCTCCCATGGAGTCTCGACAACGACGTGGCCACCGAGTGCCGCATCGTGCGAGAGCACGATCACTCCGTCTGCGGTCCGCCGCGTGTCCAGTTCAACGAGATCACAGACGTCTCGAGCCGCCAGAATCCCCGCCAACGTGTTGTCGGGATACTCGAGCCGAAGGCCGCGATGTCCACCGACCACAATTCCAGATAAATCCATGCCATTATCCCTTGCCGAACTTACAGACCAGAGTTAGGGTTCTTGTGAATTACATCACAATCCTTGTTCAAGGAGTTCTGACTTGCTCACCGTAACCACCGAATGGCGTCAGCTTGCCGCCTGCCGGGACTCTGAGCCGACGCTGTTCTTTCCCGTCGGTTCCACCGGCGCGGCTATCGATGCCATCGCCGAAGCAAAAGCCATCTGCTCTCTGTGCTCCGTGAAGGAGGACTGCCTGCAGTACGCGCTCCGATCCAATCAGGAATCCGGAGTGTGGGGAGGCTACGCCGAAGATGAACGGCGTCGCCTCCGCAAGCGCTGGCTTGCGGAACGTAGGCGTCGGGCCAGCTGACTCGACCATCCACGACATGGGCCGGCGGAAACGCCGGCCTTTGTCATGTTCGGAATCCGACATCGACCCTGTGCTCAACCTCGATCTCGACGAAACCAAGCCTTGAGACGGGTATTCCCACCCGCTTACCATCGGCTGCGTCTACCCAGACGAACGCTTCGCTGTTGGAATGGGCTGCCTCCAACATCGTGACAAACGCATCGGCGTCATCGATGTCCAACTCGACTTCACGAGGCGTGTCGGCGATTCCTATTCGAACGCGCATTGTCGGTGTCCTCCTTGAGCGGCGCGGCCATCGTACCGGAAGCGACCTGGATCGGGATCAGATCGCCTCGTGCGATCAGCATTCCTCTCCCCGGAACCATGGATGGTGCCAAACGGACACGCCAGAGATCCTCGTCCCGGTGATCTGGTCGCAAGGCGAGTCCTTCTGCATCGCCGATGATACGGCGTAACCAGTGCCCGTACGCCAGATGATCCGCCTTCGCCGCGACAACGAGGTGGACTCCCGGCGGCACGTGAGACGGATCCATCTGGATTCGATCCGCATCATCGATAAGGCAGAGCCTCGGGAGGGAACCCGGATCAGCCAGAAAGGCGAGAAGGTCGTCCGTTCGTTCACCTCCAACCTGGTTCAGGTTGCCCACGATCGTGACTGCGAGCTTCCCTCGCGCCGAGGTGGCAACCGCCCTCAGGGCCGTCGTCTTGCCTGCACCCCTTCCGCCGGTGATGACGATATGACGACCCTGCTCCAGCCGAAACCCGACAGGGTGAAGCAGCGTTTTCCCTCCTTGTCCGATGGGGATGAACCAAACACCGTTCTCGATACGCGCAGCACTCTCGAACTCGGAAAGGGAGATGCCGCCAGGAAGCGCGTCGATTGCCACGGGCAGATCAACGGGAACGATACCGGTCGACACGGCAGGTTCCGCGATGCGAACGAGCCTGCCTGAAGCGACCCGCAGCGCTGCACCCGTCGCCGGCGGGGTGACTCGCTCGAGCCCCAGCGCCGCATACTCGTACGGGTCCATGAGTCTGAACGCGAAGCGCTCGGGAAACGCCGCCAGCAGGCTCCCCGAGATCGCGCCGACGTGTCGGACCGAGATTCCCGTGAATACGCCGGCCGCCGGCCCGTCTCCAACAACGTGGCGAAACGGGTCCCCAGATGGTGCCCCTTCGGCAAGCAGCAGGATCGGCGGTCCGATCAGACGGCTCCTGCGGCGATGTTCAACCTCCTCGATCAAGTAGCGAAGCAGACGATCTGTCCTCTCACTCTCGCCCGAGGAGACGATGTTGCCCACCTGTGGCATCCGCTCGAGCCCTCGCAGCTCTCCATCCTCGACACCCACTGCGTGAACGTGCGTCTCCGGATGACGCAGGCACACGGCGGTGGCAAGTGCTGCGAGCGCCTTGGTGGACCCGCTGCCTGGCGGTCCGACGAAGAGTACGTTGGTCGCTTCCCACCACAAGACTCGCCGAGACCGGACGTCGTCGATGAGCCCGAATGGTGCAGCCCAGGGAGTGTCCGGCCTCGGTGTCTCCCCCAATTCGCTCATGACAACCCTCTCGGGAAGTTCGGGAGCCCACACGGCTGGAGGCGTGGGCTCTTCAGACTCGATCGCAGCTGCCTCGATCGCGTGAACGAGATTCGCCAGATCGCTCGCCTCTGCGGGCGCACATTGCCACCGTATCGGCTCTCCCACCCGAAACGGCGCCGTTCGCACCTTTGCGTCGCCGGCGTACGTCGTAGCGAGTGCAGACTGGAATTGGACCAGTTCTCCCGGCCCGAGTCTGAGGAATCCTCGTCCTGGAGTGTGCCTGCTGATCCGCGCTGCGCCGGGTGCTCCGATGACGTCCTCCGAATCGGCCGGATCGTGCACGCGCAACGCGATGCGCAGAGCGGTGTTGGCTCGAATCCGGCTGCTGATGACCCCGGCGGGTCGCTGGGTGGCGAGCAGGAGATGCATCCCGAGGCTACGCCCCCGCCGGGCGATGTCGACCAGTCCGTCGAGAGCCTCCGGCGCCTGCTCTGCGAGTGTGGCGAACTCGTCGATGATCACCAGCAGGTGAGGGATCGGCGGATTGCCCCGATACGCGCCAAGATCTTCGGCTCCGTGCGCTCGAAGTCTCTCCTCTCGGTCTCGCACTTCGGCTTCGAGTGCCTCCAAGGCACGATGGGCACTCGTTTCATCCAGGTCGGTGAGTGAACCGACGACATGAGGCAGGCCGGCACAGCTATCGAATGTGGAGCCTCCCTTGTAGTCGATGAGCACAAAGACGATCCGGCTGGGAGGAAATGTCGCGGCGAAGGAGAGCACCAGCGTGCGCAGTAGCTCGCTCTTTCCCGAGCCGGTGGTTCCCGCAAGCAGCCCATGGGGACCGTCGGCGACGAGATCGACTTCGAGGAGTCCTTCGGGACCCAATCCGATCGGTGCACGCAGTTCTCTGTCCTCGCGCCATCGCCGAATGATGGACCTCGAGGTCGGAAACCCGAGGAGCTCCTGAAGTCTCACAGGCTGACCACCCATCCGTGCGCCGGGATCCTCAGGATCTTGCACCCGCGCAAGCGCCCTGGCCGCGACCAGGGCGTCGGTTTCGAACTGCAGCGTGGCACGAACTCGTCGTCGTACACCATCCCCAACCCGTAGGAACGTACCTTCGCCATCCGCTCGCGCCTCGATCACGAAGTCGCAGTCGCCCGGCAGTTCGAGCACCGTCTCCGCGATCACGACGTTCACCGCATCGAGGACCGGCCTATCGCCTCCATCCGTGACGCGGATCTCGAGACCGCCGGTCCGTCCGGCATGTGGGAACCACTTCAACCAGTCCCACGATGGCTCACTCGGCCCCTGCAGCGACATGTCCGCGGGCCCGTGGTGCACGGCCGCCTGCACGAGTACCCATCGCACGATCCCCATCGCCGCTTCTCGATCTCCGGCCACACCCACCGTCACGCCGGACGCCAGCACGACTCCCACAGGATCTCCGCCGGGCGCCAGACCAATCGACACGAGGCCGAAATCCGCATGGTCGGGTCTCCGCTCCCACAATGAGGACGCCATGCGCACGGCACGCTCCACGACTTCATCAGGACCCGGCATCTGGAGGCGACGGTGAGCGAGTCGGTTTCGCTCCCATCGAAGGCGATTCGCCCTGTAGCGACCCATCTCTCTCGCGTGACCCAGCCTCGCCTCACGTCGCTCTCGACGCAATGCCATCCGCCCTTCGATCCACGTACCAGTCGCCATGAGCGGCCCCAGGAGCGAGAACAACGCGAAGACCGGGCCGAAGACCACCGCAAGCACGGTCCCTGCCAACGTGGAGACCACTACCGTGGCCCACGCGAATCGAACCCGTCGATCCGGGATGGCCGTCTGTTCGGGGGGCCGGGGAGGCGCCGGAGCATCGGGCGCACCCACCCTCGGAGGTCGGTTGAAAGTGACCATTCCCGACTGGAAACTGCGGCGCGGGCGTTCGGCCTCAGAGCTGCCGGATGCACCGAGTACGGCTCCGTTGGGGATCTCGGAGATGGAAAGCTCGTCTGCTGCCCGCCAGCCATCGATCCACAGCTTCTCCGGAGTGTCGGAAAGAGCGGATCGCAGATCCGCGACGGTTGCATCCTGTGCCGCGTCGAGCACGAGATCCGTGTCCTTCCATGTGACCAGGATGTTCACGGGGTCGGCATGAGCGCCACTGCAGCGTGGATGTCGGCGCGCACGCCTTCCAAGACCGCGCGCCGATGGCGCAGCTCTGCCTGGAACCGCTCGGCCGCCGGACCCGACCACCAGGCCCCGGCTGCCTGCCCGATCGCCGCAATCTCGTCTTCGAGCGCCGCGACACGGACCGCTATGCCACAGAGGCGGCTGCTGAGCAACGCTTGGTCGAACACCGGGTTATGACGTGGCGGACTCGATGGCCTGTCGGCGCCTCGTGACAGCAGTGGCGTTCTCAGCCATCGCATCGCAAAGCCGGCGCAACGCCGGGATGAACTCACCTGCCCACTGCTCTCTGAACCGGTGTGCGGCTGGTCCCGTCCATGCAGTGGACTGGAGCGAAGCCGTGATTCGAGCCTCGAGCGCTTCGACTGCCGCTGCCTCTTGTCGGAACCTTCCGGCAAGGTCTTCGAGTTGGGCCAGATCGCCCCCGTATACAGCCATGGTGCTCCCTTCCTACAGGGAACCTACGATGCTCGGTAACGATTGTCTAGAGGGTATGAGCATTGACAACCGGTATCACCGGGATGTAGCGTTGCCCTGTGAAGCGACTCGTCGAACTCAGCGCCCTCGTCCTGACCGAAGCCACGGCGATCACCTCTCTCGTGTTGGTTGGACGAGCACCGTTCATGAAGATCGATCTCCAAGTCGCCGACCCGATCGACTCCCTCATGGCGTTGCTCAGGGTGGTCGCTCTCGGTGCCGTCCTCTGGCTCACCGCATCGACCATCGTCTACCTTGCCGCCGGCGCCCGCAGGGTCCGACTCCCCCGCTGGTTCACGATTCCCTTCGTCCGACGGGTCGTCGACCGGGCGATCGCCATCGCGATCGTCTCCGGTGCGGCCGCCCAGCCCGCCCTCGCTACGGCTCCACCGGTAATCGTGACGGTCGATCCCTCCGGTATGGTGCTGCCCCCCGGCGTGCATGCCGGATCAGCGCTCCCTGGACGGTCTCCGGTCCCGGTCCCTGATACATCGAACACGATGACACGGCCCACAACGGACCGATTCGCACCTGCAGCTTCACCGTCGATGGCGACGGCATCGGTCACCGTCCAACCAGGCGACAACTTGTGGAAGATCGCGCGGCGCCACCTTCAGTCGCTCGGCGAAGATCCGGCGAACCGGCGGCTCGCCACCTACTGGGCGAGAGTGGTCGATGTGAATCGGAGCGTGCTTCGCTCCGGGAATCCCGACCTCATCTACCCGGGCGAGACGGTACTGCTCCCTCCGGTCTGATCATCCTTCGATCCAGGACAGCCGAATCCTCCGTTCGGGATTGTCACTGTTCGGGTCGACCAGCACGAGCGACTGCCACGTCCCGAGCGTCATCCTGCCGGCGATGACCGGAATGGTGAGGCTCGGACTGATGAATGCCGGAAGGACATGATCGGCTCCGTGGCCAGGACTGCCATGCCGGTGTCGCCACCTGCCATCTTCTCGCGGCAGAAGGGTATCGATCGACTCGATGAGATCAGCATCGCTTCCGGCGCCGATCTCGATCAACGCGAGCCCGGCTGTCGCATGCTCTGCAAACACGGATAGCAGGCCGTCGCCGCGCCCGGAGACGAACGCATCTGCCTCGGAGGTGATGTCGAACACCCCCCTTCGGTTCCCTGTGGTGACATATACGATCGTCGTGTCCATCCCCCAACACTATCCCGGGGAGCGGCCGGCACGAAGTACGAAATACGAAATACCGCGAGCGCAACGAGCCAAGGAGCCCGCTGAGCAATACATGGCACGCATCTCGGCGACCGTGCATCGCCATTCACGGCGTTCTCGATCCCACCAGTACGACACGGGTAGTGACGGAATCTGCGGCCTTGTGATTGACGCGCACAGCCGCCGATCTACACACCGGCACTACTCAGCAGACTCCTAGAGATTCTCCCCGAGGAAGATCTCCGACACGCTCGACTCGACGAAGATCGCCTGGAGTGCTTCGGCGAATAGGGGGGCGACCGACAGCACCTTCAGCTTCGAAAACCCGAGGGCTTCCTCCGGCACCGGAAGCGTGTTCGCGATGACAACCTCTTTGATCGACGACTTCTCAATACGTTCGATGGCCGGCGAGGACAGCACACCGTGGGTTGCCACAACCTGAACTGACAGAGCGCCCTTCTTCATGAGAAGCCGGGCCGCGCTCGTCACCGTGCCTGCCGTATCGACCATGTCGTCGACGATGATCGTGTGCCTGCCCCGTACTTTCCCGATCATCGCGAGCGCCTCGGAGACATTACGTTTCGTGGCCTCCCGGCGCTTGTGCACGAAGCCGACGTACGCGTTCAGATGCCGCGCGTAACGCTCGGCTCTCTTGACTCCACCGGCATCCGGCGACACGACCGTCGTCGGGCCTTCGAGAC
>JAACED010000078.1 GCA_011682695.1 Gammaproteobacteria bacterium | reverse complement strand
CTGATGACCGATGACTGATGACGCCCTCCTGCGCGACTCCGGTCTTCCGCTCCACGAAGCGGAGCGTCTGTTGATGGCCGTCACGGGCCGGTCCCGGTCGGGCCTCTACACCGGTGGTGCGCCCACGGCAGGGGAGTCGGCACGATTCGCCCGTCTGGTCGTGCGACGCAGAGCGGGCGAGCCGCTCCAGTACCTCGAAAGAATCATTCCGTTCGGCCCGGCAGACCTGCGGGTGGATGGCCGTGCTCTGATTCCTCGTCCGGAAACCGAGTATCTCTGGGAGCAGGCCTCCCAGGTCATCGGTGGTGCGGGATCCGGTACGCGAATCGTCGATCTGTGTACCGGTTCGGGGGCGCTTGCCGTGGCCCTCAAGAAGGCCTTTCCGGAGGCTCGTATCACGGCCACCGACCTGTCGGAGGAAGCGCTTGTACTCGCCGCCGAGAACGCTGCGATGAATGACCTCGCCGTGGATTTCTACCAGGGGGATCTGTTCTCGGCACTCCCGGCTGCAATGAACGGTCGCATCGATCTCCTCGTGACGAACCCGCCGTACGTGTCGGAAGCCGAATACCGGGCGCTCCCCGACGAGATCCGCTCGTACGGCCGCGCGCCGCGCTGGTCGCGGGCCCGGATGGCGACGAGATCCTGGAACGCATCGCCGATGAGGTCTACTGGTGGCTGGCCGAGGGTGGTTGGTTCTTCTGCGAGATCGGTGAGACCCAGGGCGAGCGGGCGTTGGAGCTGTTCGGCGGCCGGCTGTTCTGCGAGGTCCGCAACGATCTCACCGGACGGCCCAGGATCCTCGTTGGCCGCAAGGAGCGCAAGAACAACACCTGAGAAACCCCGAACCCAGGGCTCAGAGGTACGCCATGAGGACCCGTGGCTATTTGGGCAGGATGTAGGTTCCCGTCGCGTGGGCGACGAGGATCTGGTTGGTGTCGAGGACCATTCGCACCTCCCCGTAGGCGCGCCGACCGGTCACCTCGATCAACGTGGCCGTAGCCGTCACACCGCTGTCGACGGCGGGCCGAAGGAAGTGTGTGGCCAGCTCGGACGTGACCGCCATCGGCTCGATTCGATCCAGATTCCCGAACACGGCGCAGTACAGGGCAGTGTCCGCCATCGTCATGAGCAGTGGTCCTGAGATGTAGTTGCCGGGACGTAGCCAACGCGGCCCGTACTCCCAGTGCACCACTGCTCTGTTGGCGTCGACTTCGGTGCAGGTGATGTCCATGTCGCCTGCCGATGGCATCGATTGCCGAAGGAACTCGTTGATCGTCTTTGGGTTCATGAGCAGAAACTAATCCGTTCTCGTGACGGTTGGACCGGATAGTTCCCGTGAAGCGTCACGAGAAGGGGTGGATCGACCGCCGGTGTGGTGAAATGGTGTCTGTGGACGATATGACGATCGGTATCTTCGACTCGGGGGTCGGGGGACTGTCGGTGTTGCGGAATCTCGAACACCTCGTCCCGGGACACCCGATCATCTACCTTGCGGATCAGGCGTGGGCGCCGTACGGCGAGCGCAGCCTCGACGAGGTGCGCGGGCGCGCCGAAACGGTGACTCGGATGCTCCTGGCAAGGGGTGCCGGACTGATCGTCGTTGCCTGCAACAGTGCTTCTGCCGCCGCCTTGCACACACTGCGGCACCTGTTTCCGAGCATCCCCTTCGTGGGCATGGAACCGGCCGTCAAACCTGCTGCAGAGCAGACGGCACGAGGAGTCGTCGGTGTCTTGGCTACCAACGCGACCTTCCAAGGTGAGTTGTACGCCTCTGTCGTGGATCGCCACGCGGCAGGAGTCTCCGTCGTCGATCAGGCCTGTCCGGGGCTCGCTATGGCGGTGGAGAGAGGCGAGTCCGGAGCAGTGCACGCCATGCTCGAGATGTACCTCGCTCCGCTGCTCGCCGCCGATATCGACACGCTCGTTCTCGGATGTACCCACTATTCGTTGCTGATACCGGCGATCGAGGCAATCGTCGGTAGGAACGTCGCCGTCATCGATCCCGCGCCCGCGGTGGCTCGCCAGACGGTGCGTATGCTTGACGGGGCCATCCGCTCGGGCGCTCGCACCGAGTATCTGACAACGGGGGACGCCGATCGATTTGCCCGTCAGATCCTCGAGTTGAGCGGCGAGGAGATACCGGTTGGCTTCGTAGACGAACTGGAACGTGAATCCGGAGGTGTCCCGTGGGGATGATCGAAGATGCCGTGGCGGCCATCCGGGATGGAGAGATCGTGGGCGTTCCCACGGATACGGTGTACGGCGTTGCGGCCGATCCCGCGAACGACGCGGCGCTCGAGCGTCTCGCACTGCTCAAGGGCCGAGCCGGTGACCACCCGTTCCCCGTGCTCGTCACTTCCCTGTACCAGGCAGCGGGCCTCGTGGAGTTCTCTGCTGCGGCGACCCGGCTGGGAACAGAGCACTGGCCGGGCCCGCTGACCCTCGTCCTTCCGGCACGACGCGACCTTCCCGTGGCGCACGGCGGCACGATCGGTGTGCGGGTGCCTGATCATCCTGCCGCTCTCTGGCTGCTCGAGGTTGCCGGGCCTCTCGCAGTCACGAGTGCGAACAGAAGCGGTGAACCTGCCGCTCACGACGATCAGGAGGCGAAGGCCATCTTCGGTGACGAGGTGGCGGTCTATCTGGGTGGCAGGAGTCCAGGAGGAACCCCGTCGACCGTCCTCGACTGCACCGTCGACCCTCCGGTACTTCTGCGGGTCGGCCCGATCGGTTGATGGCTCGCCGCGTGTAGCCTGGTGCGAACTCAAAACCGAGGTTCCCATGACTGATTTGCGTCCCATCGAGGTGTCCGATCCGGAGGTCGCCGCGCTCATCAAGGCCGACGTCATCCGCCAGGATTCACACATCCATCTCATCGCTTCGGAGAACTTTGCCTCGTGCGCCGTCATGCAGGCGTCGGGGTCGGTGTTCACCAACAAGTACGCAGAGGGGTATCCCCGGCGGCGCTACTACGAGGGCTGTCAGGTTGTCGACGAGGTCGAGGATCTGGCGAGGCAGCGAGCGGTGGATCTCTTCGGGGCAGAACACGCCAACGTCCAGCCGCACTCCGGCTCGCAGGCGAACATGGCGACGTATTTCGCAACGATCAAACCGGGCGATACGGTCCTCGGGATGCGCCTCGATCAGGGCGGACATCTGACCCATGGCTCGCCGGTGAGTTTCTCGGGCCATCTCTACAATTTCGTCGCATACGGAGTGGACCCGAAGACCGAGATCATCGACATGGACGAGGTTCGGCGTCTCGCGCTCGAACACCGACCCAAGATGGTGCTTGCAGGCTATTCGGCCTACTCCAGACGTCTGGATTACGAGGGGTTCCGAGAGATTGCCGACGAGGTTGGGGCCGTGTTCGTCGTCGACGCCGCCCATTTCATCGGTCTCGTTGCCGGCGGGGCATATCCCAATCCGGTCCCGTACGCAGACATCGTCACGGCGACGACCCACAAGGCCTTACGGGGCCCCAGGGGCGGCCTCATCCTCTCCAAAGAGGAGTTCGCCAAGGCGATCGACAAGGCGGTGTTCCCCACAGCGCAGGGCGGAGCACTGTTCAATCAGATTGCCGCCAAGGCGGTCTGCTTCCGGGAAGCAGCTACACCTGCCTATCGCGAGTACGTGTACCAGGTGGTGCGCAACGCCCAAGCGATGGTGGGGCGGCTGACTTCGCTCGGTCTCCGCATCGTGAGCGGCACGACCGAGAACCACATGTTCTCGGTCGACGTGCGCAGCATCGACGACGAACTCACCGGCAAGGAAGCCGCAACGCTGCTCGACGACCTGGGGATCACGCTGAACCGCAATGCGATCCCGTTCGATCCGCGTTCGCCGTTCATCACCAGTGGGATCCGCATCGGGACCCCGGCGGTGACGACACAAGGCATGAAGGAGGCCGAGGTCGAGCACGTCGCAGATCTCATCGCCAGAGCACTTCGCGAACGTCACGACGATATCGTGCTCAAAGAAGTGAGGGGCGCAGCCGGCGAGCTGGCCTCCCGATTCCCTCCCTACGAGGCGCAGTTTCCCGGGCACGTTTAGAGTGGGAGCCATCAGCGAACAGCCATCAGTCGCGTGTCATCATGCGGTGCGCTTGACTGTTGGCCGACCGTCGAGATCCGATGACCGGATGCGAAGCATCCGGCTGATTTGCAAACCGACCGGGGATCGATAACGATGCCGCCGAACTACAGCGCGGGCAAGGGGATCGCCGAGGCAGCCGATATCTCGAGCAGGTTCTTCGCGTCGGCGGTTTCGGGAGGTGCACTCGGCTGGCTGCTCGATCATTGGTTGGGTACGTGGCCGTGGTTCGTTGCTCTTGGAACCGTCGCGGGATTTGCGCTTGGTTTCTACTGGATGTTGTTGTACGCGAGAGAGATGGAACGTCGTGGACGTTGAAGCCAGGATGGGCTCCGAGATGGCCCGGAGGACACTGTGGCTCGGCCCCCTCGTTGCGGCCGTTGCTCTGGCAATCGGGGGTGTTCCCGCAGGGCTCGCGGCACTCGTCGGCGCCGCCATCGTCGCAACCATCTTTCTACTTTCCGGCAGGGCGCTCTCGTGGGCCGGACGGCGCTCTCCAAACGCTCTTGGAGCGGCAGCGCTCGGAGGTTTCGTAGTCCGGCTCGTGCTGTTGACCGCACTCGTGTGGGTTGCGCTCAGGTTTCTCGGAGTAGATCGCACCGGACTCTTCCTGGGTCTCGGAGTTACGTACATTGGGCTGCTCGTGATGCAGGCCCGGAAGGAGGCTGTCAGGTGATTCCGGTTGTACTGGCGCAGATCGTGGAAGTGCCCACGGACATCAACGAGTTGTTCGACTGGCCGGCCGTGTTGCCGTGGGGGATCAACCGCGTCGTGCTGTTGATGTTCCTCGCGACCCTGGCGACGTTCCTTTTTCTCTATATTCCGTTCCGTAAGCCACGGATCGTCCCGACGAAGTTTCAGGTGGTTGTCGAATCGATGGTCGATTTCGTCCGCAAGGACATCGGGCGAGACGTCATCGGCCCGGAGTCGGTCAAGTACGAGTGGCTGCTGATTCCGATGTTCTTCTGGCTCCTCTTCTTGAACCTTCTCGAGGTCACGCCGCTGATCAATTTCCCAGTCACGTCCCGGATGGCCATCCCCGCCTTTCTCGCCATCTTCGTGTGGTTCGTGTTCGTCTTCGTTGGGCTCAAGAAGCACGGCATCATGTACATTGTCCACACGCTCATCCCCCCTGGCGTGCCCAAGCCGTTGCTGCTGTTGATCATCCCGATCGAGCTGATCTCGACGTTCTTCATCCGCCCGGTCAGCCTGGCGGTCCGGCTCTTTGCCAACATGATCGCCGGCCACATCATGCTGGCGGTGTTTTTCGTCACCACGGCCAGCTACTTCGTGTTCGGTCCGAAGTTGATCGCGTGGCCGATTCCGTTCGCGTTTGCCATCGTGATCACCGGGTTCGAGGTCTTCGTCGGAATCCTGCAGGCGTTCATTTTCACACTGCTCACCGCCGTCTACATCGAGAGCTCCATTCACGTGGAGCATTGAGAGGAGAACTACATTGGAACAGCAAGCTGCAGCACTTCTCGGGGCAGGTCTGGCCTACGGCCTCGCCGCCATCGGTCCCGGCATCGGTATCGGCATCGTGGTCGGCAACGCCGTGCAGGCGATGGTCCGGCAGCCGGAGATGGCGGGGCAGGTCCGTACGACCATGTTCCTGGGTATCGCCTTCACCGAGGCGCTCGCCCTCTTCGGTCTCCTTCTCTTCTTCATCCTGTTCGGGCAGGTCTGATGTTCGCCGCGGCGCCACTACTGGTTCTCGCGGCCGAGGAGCGATCGGGCCTGTTCTTGATCCTCCCGGAGATCCACGAGCTGATCTGGGGAATCGTGAGCTTCGCGGTTCTGGTGTTCATGCTCTGGAAATTTGCGGGACCAGCACTCAACCGAACGCTCGAAGCACGCCAGCAGGCTGTCGTCGGCGGCATGCGGGAGGCCGAAGAGGCCAAGCTGGAAGCCCAGGGACTCCTGGACGACTATCGCGAACAACTGGCAAACGCCAAAGAAGAGTCCAATCGGATCATTGAGGAAGCCCGGCAGACGGCTGAGGCGATGCGCTCCGAATTGCTCGCCAAAGCTCAGGCCGAGGCGGAGGAAACCGTCGCGAAGGCCAGAAGCGAAGTTGCCGCCGAGCGTGAGCGAGCACTCGCCGAGGTCCGTCAGGAAGTTGCCAACCTCTCGATCGACCTCGCTGAGCGGGTCGTGCAGGGCAGCCTGGACCGCGAAGCGCAAGAGGTCCTGATCGGCCGCTACCTCGAAGAACTCGAACGGATGGGCTAGACGATGGATGAGCGCATCGTGGGATACGCGGACGCCATCTTCGCCATCGCCAGTGCCGAAGGGCAGCTCACGACCGTGGAGGATGAGCTGTTCACGGTTGCTCGAGCAATCGAAGGTTCCGCGGAACTTGCCGATGCACTGGCAGATCCGCGGTTGCCCACCGAGCGGAAGGAAGCGATTCTCGCCGATCTGCTGGAACGCAAGGCAACGAACCTGACCGCGGCATTTGTACGGTTCGTGGCCGGCCTGGGTCGGGCACGCGACCTTCCGGCGGTTGCCGACGCCTTTGTGGCGCGCGCCGCTGCGGAACGCAAGAAGGCGATCGCCGAGGTCCGTGCGGCGGTGCCGCTGGACGCGGAAACGCTTGCGAAGCTCGAGGAAGCTCTCGGCAAGGCGACCGGAAAGAACATTGAAGTGAAGCTCGTAGTCGACCCATCGGTCTTGGGTGGCATCGTCGCCAGGATCGGCGACACGGTGATCGACGGATCGATCCGTCATCGTCTCGAGAGTCTTCGCCAGACCCTACAGAGCCGCTGATGCGAAGGAGCAACGATGGCTGAACTGACGCTCGACCCGCAAGACATCGCCGCTTCCCTGCGGAAGCATCTCGAAGGCTGGGCTCCGGAGCTCGAAGCCGAGACAGTCGGTTATGTGACAACGCTTGCCGATGGTGTGGCGACGGTGAAAGGCCTTCCCAACGCCATGTCTTCCGAGCTGTTGGAGTTCCCCGGGGGCCTGCTCGGTGTCGCCCTGAACTTGGATGAGGACTCGATCGGTGTCGTGCTGATGGGCGAGTTCTCCCACGTCGAGGAAGGCTCGCCCGTTCGTTCCACCGGTCGGGTGCTCTCGATCGGTGTCGGCGATGCCATGCTCGGACGGGTCGTCGACTCGCTCGGCAACCCTCTCGATGGAAAAGGCCCGATCAATACGACGGAGAGCCGTCTTCTCGAAGTGCAGGCTCCTTCGGTCGTGCAGCGCCAGCCGGTCAAAGAGCCTCTTCAGACGGGGATCAAGGCGATCGATGCGATGATCCCGATCGGTCGCGGACAGCGGGAGCTGATCATTGGTGACCGCCAGACCGGCAAGACGGCGATCGCGGTCGACGCGATCATCAACCAAAAGGGCAAAGACGTGAAGTGCGTCTATGTCGCCATCGGCCAGAAGGCTTCAACTGTCGCCGAGGTTGTCGATGCGTTCCATAAGCACGGTGCGATGGAGTACACGGTGGTGGTCAACGCAGCGGCATCGGCTCCTGCGGCGCTGCAGATGTACGCACCGTATGCAGGTTCGGCGATCGCTCAGCATTGGATGTACAAGGGTCAGCACGCGTTGATCGTCTTCGACGACCTGTCCAAGCAGGCCGTTGCCTATCGGGAGATCTCACTGTTGCTGCGACGTCCTCCAGGCCGTGAGGCATATCCGGGCGACGTCTTCTATCTTCACAGCCGGCTTCTCGAACGCTGCGCCAAGCTCTCGGACGATCTCGGCGGGGGATCGCTGACGGGGCTGCCCATCGTCGAGACGAAGGCGGGAGACGTGTCCGCCTACATCCCGACGAACGTGATCTCGATCACCGACGGGCAGATCTTCCTCGAGACCGACCTGTTCTACTCGGGTGTTCGCCCAGCGATCAACGCCGGCATCTCGGTGTCGCGGGTTGGCGGCAACGCGCAGATCAAGGCCATGAAGAAGGTCGCCGGACCGCTGCGAATCAACCTGGCACAGTTTCGTGAGCTGGAGGCATTCGCCGAGTTCGGCTCCGAGCTCGATGCGGCCAGTGCAGCTCAGCTGGCACGGGGCCGTCGCGTGGTCGAGGTGCTCAAGCAGCCGCAGTTCTCGCCGGTCTCGGTCGAGGAACAGGTGCTCGTGGTCTATGCGGTGACCAACGGATTCATGGATGACATTCCGGTGGGGGAC
>JAACED010000077.1 GCA_011682695.1 Gammaproteobacteria bacterium | reverse complement strand
GTAGACCTGGCTGTCGGCTCCAACCATGGGAGCGTGACCAAGGTGATCCATACCGCGTCCATACCGCGAGAGGGTGGGATAGAAGGGGAAACAATGCGAAACGTTGAGAGGTCAAGAGCCAGTCAGGACAGGTGTTCCACGTGTTTCCCCCGGTCAGCGGGTGGGATCTTTTCGGGCTCATAACCCGAAGGTCGGACTCTGGAGTCGGTTGCTTCGCTCCCGTCGTTTGCTGCCCGGGAGCTGGGTATCGGTCTCCGTAGACGGGGATTCCACCGGCTGGGGCTGCAGACTCCTGCAGTTCTGGCCGTGTACCAAGGGGGGCACTCCTCGTCGACCGGTTCTTGTCGAAGCCGGTCGGACATCGGAATCCGGTGGCATGTTTTGGCGCGAGACGGGACCGGTGCGGATTCGTTCGGTAGCGACGTGAACCCCGGCGGAGAATCCAGTCTGACTCTCCACCGAGGCTCTTGCGCATCACCAGGATGAGGCTCCTACCCGATTCGCTCGATGATCTCTCGGACGGCATCGGTGATGGCGTCCGGCCGGTCGACCTGCATCAGATGTCCCGAGTCGTCCAGAGTGGTGTGCACAATGTTCGACGAGAGTCCGGCGAGATCCTTCTGCTGGCTCGTCCATGCCTCGAAGGACTCGGGATCGTGATACGGAGTCGCGGCCGGGATCGCACCATCGGGTGTTCCGAGCACCGTGAAGAGAGGTGTCCCTGCTGAGAGGACCGTGATAGGCAGGGCGTCCAGATCGCCGATCGCTGCCAGTTGCTTGCTCCCCGAGGCCAGGTCGACGAACTCGATCGGACCAGAGGACGACGGCGGGGAATCACCGAAGCTGTCGGCATTCACACTGTCGATGAGCACCAGGGCTGCAGTCCTGTCCGGATACTGGTTTGCGAACAGTTGCCCGATGGCCCCGCCCCATGAGTGTCCGGCTATGACTACAGGCTCTGTGAAGGACATTCTGTCGAGGAATGCCACGAGATCGGCTACCTGGTCGTCTGCCGTTCTGGTGGTGCCTTCCTCGACCGGATCGCTCCCTGCGACCCCGCGACGTCCGAATACACAGACCTCGGTGAACTCGGCGATGCCGAGCTGGGCTCCGATCCAGGCATACCAGTGCTCCGACGGCTCAGCCTGGAACGGCAGCGTGTACAGCCCGTGCTCGATGATCACCTTCGGTGACCCCGAACCCTCACAGGAGTACGCGAGCTGCGCGCCGTTCACTGTCACCAGATCGTAGAAGTCGGCTTTCGACCCTTCGGGTGCTGTTGTCGTGGTCGTAGTGGCGGGCGCTGTGGTGGTCGTGGTCGTCGCGGCGACGGTCGTCGTCGTGACGACGCTCTCCGTTGTCGTCGTCACTGCTTCATCGGTCTCGCCTGTGGTCGCTTCTCCGCTCGCGCTGCACGCAGCTGCGACCAGGGAAACGGCGAGGATCAACCCAACGAGCCGGCGTGGGTTCCTTGTCTTGAAATCGTTCATGGTCTGCTCCTTTTCGTCCATCGGTGTGTGTGCCGGTCGGCAACGAACTTCACTCCGATGCATCGATCGTGCCGAAGCGGTGTTCAGAAGATGTTCAGATGAACAACTGCCGAGCAGATCGGAGGACCCGCGGTTTCCTGAACATTTTCTGAACACCTGCGGTGCAGGCTCCCGACATGACAACTCGCAATCACCAGGACACTCGCGTAGTGTTCTTGCCAGCATGAACTTCAGCGTCCTCGGACCGATCAAAGTGAGTGAGGCGGAACACTCACTTGACATCGGTGGGCCGAAGCAGCGAACCGTTCTCGCCATGTTGATCGCGGGTGCCGGAAGAATCGTCTTGGCCGACTCGATCGCCGAGGCCGTGTACGGCGATGAACTTCCCGAGCGGTATCGCCGCAATGTGCAGACGTACGTGTCCACACTCCGTGCCGTAGTCGGAGATTCGATCACCAAGGATGGTGATGGCTGGGTCTTCGTCGCCGAGACATCACAGGTCGACGCTCTCGAGTTCGAGGAACTCTGCGTGTCGGCTGTCGACATGTCCGAGCTCGATGCCGGGGCTGCGGGGAGCGTCTTGCGGGATGCCCTTGCACTGTGGAGAGGGCATCCGTACGCAGGCATCGAGGCACACGGGCTCCTCGGTGCTGAGGTGGCACGCCTGAACGAGATGCGCGTGACGGCCCAGTCTGCACGTATCGACGCCGATCTCGCATCCGGTCGCAGCATCGATCTCATCGGTGAGATAGAGGGCCTCATCGCACAGCATCCCTACAACGAGAGGTTCCGGGCCCAGCACATGATCGCGCTGTACCGGGCGGGAAGACAGAGAGACGCTCTGGGTTCCTTCGCCGACATGAGGTCGACGCTCGTCGAGGAACTGGGGTTGGACCCGACACGTGAGTTGCAGGACCTGGAGCAACGGATCCTCGACCAGAATCCATCGCTCGATCTGGCGTCCCCCAAGACCATCGAGGTCAAGGCTGTTCTCGTTGCAGACCCCGGCGATGCGACCGACATGGGCGTCCTCTCGTCGTCTGAGCGAAACGAGCGACTCGCCCGGATGTTCGAAACGCTCAGGCGAAGCGCCGAAGCCAACCAGGGGGGAGAGGTTCGTCCGGCGGGTACGGCGAGCTATGCGACGTTCGATTCGCCTCTTCACGCGATCGCTGCCGCCGAGTCCGTCGGTCTCGAGCTCGCCGACACAGCGATCCGGTTCGCAGTCGATTGGGGGGACATCGAGATGTCCGACGACGGCATTGCCGGGCCACCTGTGACACGGGCGGCAGTACTTGTCTCCATCGCCCACCCGGGACAGATCCTTCTCTCGCAGGACGCGCAACGTGCGGTGATGGCCGACGGCGAGGGTGCGGGTGTCCGCATCGAATCGCTCGGAAGCTTCGATCTGCAAGGAATCGAAGCCCGGGTTCCGATCTACCAGCTGCTCGTCGGCGACCCGGCGAGATCCTTCCCCGATCCCCTGGTCGACCGTATCCCGCCACCTCTTCCTCAGGGTGACCAGCGATCCGTGCCGGGGTACGAGCTGCGAGATTCCGTCGGCCACGGGTCCGTCGGAACGCTCCATCGGGCGTACCAGCCGTCGATCGGTCGAGAGGTGCTTCTCGAGGTGATCGACCGCACGAGATCCTCAGATGCCGGCTTCATCCGCTACTTCGAGGCGAACACCCAAAGGCTCACCGCCATGGACCATCCCAACATCAGCTCGCCTCTCGACTACTGGCGGGACGGCCAGGGTGCGTACGTCGCCTACAGGCTTCACCGTGGCGGATTTCTCGATGTCACCGATGCCGATCCGGAACGTGTCCTGAGACAGGTCGGGGACGCCCTCGTGTATGCCCACTCGCTCGGTGTCGTCCACGGATCGGTGCGACCGGATCGCATCGCTCTCGACGAGGCCGGAAACGCGTACCTCCTGGGATTCCCGATTGAAGAGAACGTCTACACGTCGTCGCCTGAGTTCGCTGCGTACATCGCACCGGAAACCATGGGGTATGGTCAACCGACGCCGGCAGCCGACGTGTACTCCCTCGGTGTTCTGGCCCACGAGCTGTTCGCCGGTAGGGAAGCCCCAGCCGATCTTCCGATCGAGTCCGACTCTCCAGCCATCGCTCGAGCCCTGAGCGACGATCCCGCCGATCGGTACGCGTCCGTTGTCTCCTTCCTCGAGGGCTTGCTCCCCGATTCGAGTGGAGCTGCGCAGCGCCGGTACACGGCGACGCGTAACCCCTACAAGGGGCTCTCGACGTTCGTCGAATCAGATGCCGATGACTTCTTCGGACGATCCGACGTGGTGGCAGAGATCATCGCCGCGGTCAGAGACAGCGGTGTCGTCGCGGTGGTCGGGCCTTCGGGAGTGGGGAAGTCTTCCGTCGTGCGCGCCGGGTTGCTCCCGGCGTTGCGCGCAGGAGGGCTGCCGGGTTCACAGAACTGGGTCGTGGCCGGCATGTATCCGGGAGTCCAACCGTTCCGGGAGCTCGAACGTGCCCTCGAGCAGGTTGCCGTTGCGCTACCCGGAGAGACGCGGCATCTTCTCACCGTCGAAAGCACCGAGTCCTTGACCGACATCGCGTCGGCTCTGCCCGAAGGTGCCGACCTCGTGCTGTTCGTCGACCAATTCGAGGAGATCTTCACGATGAGCGATGGGACTGCGGTGCGTCGATTTCTCGACCTGATCACACGGACCCGGGATCTCGACGGCGTGCACGTCGTCATCACCCTGCGTGCAGACTTCCTTGGCAGAGCCTTGCAGTACTCGGGCTTCCGTGAGGTTCTTCAGGCCGGAATGGTCGTCGTGGGCTCACCCAATCCGGAGGAGCTCGCCGAGACCGTGAACGGACCGGCCACCCGAGTGGGTGTTCGTGTGGATCCCGCTGTCACAGAACGCGTCGTGGCCAGTGTGAAGGACCATGCCAGCTCGCTACCGCTTCTCCAGCACACCATGTCGGAGCTGTTCCAGATGCGCGGAAGCGACGTGATCACGCTCGCCGACTACGACGAGATCGGTGGTGTGACCGGGTCGCTCGCGATGCGGGCCGAGTCGATCTTCGGTGACCTCGACGATGCCGAACGCGAAACAGCGCGCCAGCTGTTCCTTCGGCTCGTCGACATCCAGGGGAACGGCACCGTCGTCCGTTCCCGAGTTCGCGTGTCGGATCTCGAAGCCCTCGGGGCGGGGTCGGTTGCCAACTCCTTCGTCGGGTGGCGCCTGCTCGTGCTCGACTCCGACACGGCGACACGCATCCCGACGGTCGAGGTTGCTCACGAGGCTCTCTTTCTGAACTGGCCCCGTCTTTCACGGTGGATCGAGGACGTGAGCGAAGACCTGGTGCTGCGTCGCCGGCTCGAGGACTCGGTCGACGAGTGGATCGCCCACGACCGTGACGATGCCTACCTGTTGACCGGAACCGGACTCGACCGGCACCTGGCATGGACCGGTGACACCGAGCTGTCGCTTTCTGAGGAGGAACTCCGGTACGTCGGCGCCTCGCGTGATGCCCGTACGTCATTCGTGGAGAGGAGTAGGCGACGACGGCGTGCCGTGCTCGCCGGATTCGCCTCCGCCGCTCTGGTCGCTGCGGTCCTTGCTCTGTGGGGGCTTCGCTCGTCGAACGACGCACAGAACGCTGCAGCCGAGGCACGATCCCGCGAGCTGATGGCGCGATCCATGGCTGCGATCGATGACGATCCCGAGCTCTCGCTGATGCTCGCGCTCGATTCGGTCGACACCGAAGTTCCATCATTCGAGTCTGTTCAGACGATCCGTGCTGCCCTTCGAGAGCACCGCACCGTGTTCAGTCTCTCCTGGGACCAGCCGCTCTTCTGGACGGCCATTGCTTCCATCAGCGCCGATGGCCGGCTGCTGTCGGTCACGGGCGAGCAGAACAGAGTCGAGGTGTGGGACATCCAATCGGACACGCCGGCGATGATCTGGTCATACGAAGCGCCGTGGCTCGGTGGTCTCCACATACAGCGCCCCCAGTTCACGCTCGACGGGGAGTACCTCACGGCCGCCGTGTACTGGTTGGCAGGGACAAACCCGGAACTCGACATCCCGGAGCTTCCACCCGGGCCGGGCCTCGAAGGGCTCTACGTGTGGGACGCTACCTCAGGCGACCTCGTCGATGTGATCGAGGGCCCGTGCGGTCCCATGCTGCACAGTCAGCGCGCCGAGTGGATCGATGTGCGCGAACCGGTGTTGCTGATGCCGGACACGCCGATCGAGAACAACCGACCTGCTGCCGCAGCTTGTGACTCTGGAGCGCTCCCTGAGGACACATCGGCGCCGCTGCTCGAGACGATCTGGTTCGCCGACCTCACGACGGGTGAAATCGTGGGTGAACGCGAGGTCGCAGAAGACTTCCTCATCGGGTCGGTTCTCCCCGGTGGCCTGACGGCACTGCTGACATATCCGGGCCGCTCCGAGATCATCGTGATCGTGTCCGGCGAGGTCGTCAGGACGTTCGACTCTCCGCCGGTGCCGATCGGAATCACACCCGCAGGTGATGCGTTCATCTCCCCTGACCCGCCGGCGCTGATCGATCCAGACACGTTTGAGATCATCGGTCCGTTCACGCCCCCGCCCGGCGGTCTGGCAGGGTCCTTCAGCGGAGATGGGTCGGTCTATGTGCGCGGGGCGGAGCGTGAATCGGTGGTCGTCTGGAACGTGCCTACCAACATGGCCGATCTCGCCCTGAAGGGCCACAATGCCCAGGTCGTGCTCCCGCCGTCGATCACGGTCGATGGGACGCGAGTGGCGACGGGGGCTCCCGATCGGACGGTGCGCGTCTGGAGTCTCGATCCGTGGACCGCTGAACTCGGAGGATTCTCCCTCGCCGACGGGTTCCACGTTGACGCATCGGTCGATCTCGTAGGGTCCCGAGGTGTATCCGTCGTGTATCCAACGGCGGGCCGCGACCTCTTCGACCTGACGAACGGGTTCATCACACGACACGCCGTCGGGCAGGTCGTCGTCTTCGACTACCCAACCGGCGACGTGGAGATGGTGCTGGACGGTATTGGCGGAAAGGCTGCCCGGATCTCTCCGGACGGCACGGCCATCGCCGCCCAGACGTCGAGCAACGATGGCTTCGGCCCTGTCGTTGTCTTCAACATCGGGAGCGGTGAGCGGCTCGCCGAGATGGAAGGGACGTGCGTTTGGGTGCTCGAGGGAGCGACGCCCACGTGCACTACCGGTTCCGGCATTCCGATTGGAGCGATCGATCTCGACTTCTCGCCAGACGGATCGATGCTGGCGGCCGCCGGCGGAGCCTCCCAGCGCCTCCTGGTCTGGGACTCCGAAACCGGAAGGCAGGCCTTCGAGAGCGACCCGCTGGGGTCCTTCCCGACCACCGCTGTGCAGTTCAGCCCCGACGGCACGATTGTCGCGGTATCCAGCAAGTCCGGGACGTGGATCTTCGACACGGCGACGTGGGATGAGATGGAAGCCATCGAACACGTCGGGAAACCATCGTGGGCGATCCGGTTCACCAACGACGGTCGCCAGCTTCTCGCTGCCCAGGCCCACACGGGGACCATCGGTGCGTACAGCACAGACACCTGGACCCTCCAGCGGACGCTGGAGGTCGGACCGGGACAGATACGGGACCTCGAGGTCAACGAGGACGACTCGCTCATCGTAACCGCCAGCAGCGACGGGTCGGTGCACGTCATCGAACTCGAGACCGGTCGTCTCGTCGACCGTATCGAGCTTCGCGACGATGCCACGAATGTTGCATTCGTCGATGACGACGCACACCTTCTGGTCACAGCCGGCAGCGGACCTGTAGAGGTCTACACGTTGGATGCGAATGAGCTCATCGAGATCGCGGCATCCCGGGTCACCAGAGGATATTCAGAGGACGAATGCGAGGCGTTCTTCATCGGCATCGAGTGCCCAACCGCTCGGTGACAGGTGTTCCCTCTGTGGAAGCGTTGAACAACGACAAGGACCAGAGTCCACTGGTATCGGGAGCCCACTCGTAGGGCTCATAACCCGACGAGTGCGATGCGGCAGATCGCCTGCAGGTCGACAGGTCAGGTCGGCGGGATGTTGCCTCACAAGGGTGGAGGTTGGTGTCGCCGTCTGCCGTTCTGCGTGAGGTCGCCAGGACGCGCTCAGGACGCGTTTCATTGAAAACTGGTGAAA
>JAACED010000076.1 GCA_011682695.1 Gammaproteobacteria bacterium | reverse complement strand
CGCAGGCGATAACCGTCAGCAGCACCAGGTCGGGCACGACCCCGAACACGGGGATCCGGGCCAGCAGTGTCGTCTGGATGATCACGGCGACGGCGATGGCCAGCAGCGAGAGCGCGATACGACGGCTCACCCTGATCCCCCGTCGGAGGTCCCTGTCGTCGTGGACGTGGTCGAGGTGGTCGTCGTGTCGACCTCCGTTGAGAACGTCCACTGCAGCACGACGACGAAATCGAGCTTGGAGAAATCCGCCATGGGAATGGCGGTTGTGACGATTCGTTGTGCCTCTGGGCGAGCGTCCGCAGACACTTTCGCCACATTGATCCCGACCGGATACCGAACACTTCCCGCGGTGACGAGGAGATAGCCGGTGAACACGGGTTCTGTGGCCTCGAGGACTTCGAGATCGAGTTCTCCGCCCCCCCGGCCCAGGATGATGCCGGCCTCACCTGTCTGCGATTTGACCCGCACCCCGTCCGACGATGGAGCCACGATCGGCACGACGGTCGCGGAATCGCCGGTCACCTCGGTGATCGTGCCGACCAGCGCTCCGTTCTCGTCGACGACGGGGTTGCCAACCAGTACCCCGTCGTTGCTTCCGGCATCGATCTGAAAGCCTGCATCGAAGCTGTCTCCACGGGCAATCACTCTGGCTGCGACCTTTGGGATCGACTCGTCTGCCGGAGTCAGGGCGAGGATACGGCGCAACGAGGCGACCTCGGCTTCGAGCGTTGCCACCGTGTCGAGTCTGGACTCGAGGCTTGCGATCCGCTGCTGAAGTTCCTTGTTGGCGTCGCGAAGGCCTGCGACGTTTGCGATCCCGTCGACCATATCGATCGCGGGATCGATGATCGACGTGGCGAGCTTCTGGACCGGAGTGAATACGGTCTGCACACCACTGCGAAGTGTTCCCGTGACTCCGCCACCCGAATTCCTGATGTCGAGCGTCATCAGCGAAAACGCGATGATGACGAGCACCACGAGAAACGACGTGGCGCGATCGGGCGCTCTTCGGTTCCTCATCTGGGCCTGCTCTGTTCGGGGCGCCGTTCGTGCCCGTTCATGGGCTCACCTCACAGGCGACTCGAGGAGATGAGAACCCCCTGCAGCGCGTCGAAGTCCTCCAGGCATCTCCCCGAACCGAGTACAACGGACTGGAGCGGACGATCGGCCGACACGATCGGCATGCCCGTCTCGTGGGCGAGGCGTTCATCGATCCCGCTCAGGAGAGCGCCTCCTCCCGTGATGACGATGCCGCGCTCGATGATGTCTGCCGACAGCTCCGGCGGTGTCTTGTCGAGCGTGTATTTCACTGCATCGACGATCTGCTGGACCGGTTCCTCGACTGCTTCGCGAATCTCCGGGCTGGTCAACACGATCGTTTTCGGAAGGCCAGTAACCAGATCCCTGCCGCGAACCTCGGCGGCGGGTTCGTCCGGATAGGGGAACGCCGATCCGATAGCCATCTTGATCTGCTCGGCGGTACGCTCACCGAGCAACAAGTTGTACTCCTTCTTCACCCAGTCGATGATCGCCGTGTCGAGTTCGTCCCCACCGATGCGGATACTGCGCGACTCGACGATACCGCCGAGCGAGATGACCGCGACCTCGGTCGTCCCGCCGCCGATGTCGACCACCATCGACCCTGACGGCTCACCGACAGGTAGTCCCGTCCCGATCGCGGCCGCCATCGGTTCTTCGATGGTGTAGGCGCGACGCGCCCCTGCGTGATAGGCGGCCTCTTCGACGGCGCGCCGCTCAACCGGTGTGATTCCGGACGGTACACAGATCACAATCCTGGGCTTGGCCCACTTGCGCCGATGCACCTTGTGGATGAAGTAGCGGAGCATTTTCTCGGTGATGTCGAAGTCGGCGATCACACCGTCCCTGAGCGGCCGGATCGCCCGAATATAGGAAGGTGTCCGTCCGATCATCCTCTTGGCTTCCATGCCGACGGCAAGGGCACGATTTGATCGCACATTGATCGCGACGACAGACGGCTCGTTGAGAACGATGCCTACGTTGCGAACATACACCAGTGTGTTCGCGGTGCCCAGGTCAATCGCCATGTCTTGACCTGCAAATGAGAACAGCGGCTCAGCCAATAAAAGGGGCCTCGGATCGGGACTGCCGTAGCTTAGTTGACTGCCCGCATATCCCACACTGCGTGAAGCTCGGATCCTTCACCGATGGCCGATGCGTCGCACCATGGTGAAGCGGGATTCTCACGCGACGTCCGGCCGATGATCGGACGATAACTGCCGTGTCAGCAGCCGAAAAAGATGTCCAGCTCGCGTGCCGCGCTCTCGGGAGAGTCGGATCCGTGAACGATGTTTTGCGTCACCATGAGTCCGAAATCACCGCGGATCGTACCGGGTATGGCCTCTTTCGGGTCGGTTGCCCCCATGAGAATGCGGGCAACCGCGATGGCCGCGTCTCCGGCCCACTCCATCGCCACTACCGGCCCGGACGTGATGAACTCGAGCAGTTCGCCGAAGAATGGCTTCTCAACGTGTTCCGCGTAGTGGTGGCGTGCCATTGCTTCATCGATGACGAGATGCCGGATCTTCTCGAGCCGAAGTCCCTTGCGCTCGAATCGGCTGATCACTTCACCCACGAGACCTCGCGCGACGCCGTCCGGCTTGACCATGACAAAAGTATGTTCCATTGCGTTCCTTTCAATCGGTCACAGTTTGGCAGCGCCGGTGGACTGTTTCGCCAGTGACGACATCACGGGCCTGGCTTCACCGGCGACATACAGTGATCCAGTCGCAATGACTGCCCCGTCTTCTCCTGTTGTGGCGATCCCCTCGCGAACGGCAGCACCGACTCCGGCAACTTGTCGTACCTCGACGTCCGGCCCCAGAGCGGCGCGGGCCACATCGGCCACCTTGTCGGCCGAGATTGCCCGATCGCTCACCGGAGCGGTGGCAATCAACCTGCGGACCTTGCCGCGCAGGTGGCCGATCATGCCCTCCAGGTCCTTGTCACCCAGCGCTCCGAGGATGACCGTCCACTCCAGCAAGGGAAACTCCTCGTCGAGCGATGCCGCCAACACACCGAATCCCTCTTCATTGTGTGAGCCGTCCACGATCGTGAGAGGTCGCCGGCCGATGACCTCGAGGCGGCCCGGCGAGGTCGCTGCCGCAACACCCTCGCGCAGTGCCTCGGGATCGAGGGCGCGCCCGAACAGCGTTTCGACCGCCGCAACGGCGACAGCCAGGTTCCGAGTCTGATACCGACCGTGCAGCGGCAGAAAGACATCCTCATAGGTTTCGTAGATACCGTCGATGTCGACCATCCATCCACCGAGGGCAAGCGCTGCATCCCGCAGCCGGTAGTCCTCACCGTACTTCCAGCGGTGGATTCCGAGCTCGGCGACGCGACGTTCGGCCTCTTTTTCCGCTTCCGGTGGCAACGGACCGGTGACGAGGACGCTGTCCGGTTTGGCGATAGCGAGCTTCTCGACGGCGATCTCGCGCAGCGTCGATCCGAGAACCCGGACGTGTTCTTTCGAAACGCCGGTGAGCACCGCGACCTCGCCATCGGCAACGTTGGTGGAATCAAGGCGGCCGCCGAGCCCGACTTCGACGACACCGACATCCACCGTACGTTCGGCAAACCACGCGAACGCCATCACCGCGGTCAGCTCGAAATACGTCGGACGCTCCCCTGTCCGTTGTTCCAGGAGATCGGCGAATGGTGCGACGTCCGCGACAGCCTCGGCAAACTCACGGGCCGTTGCGTGATGCCCGTTGACACCAAGACGCTCCTCGACCCTTTCGAGATGCGGCGACGTGAACGAACCGACGGCGAGACCGTGCGCGGAGATCGCCGAAGCAGCAATCCTCGACGTCGACGTCTTCCCGTTACTGCCGGTGATGTGGATGATCGGGTAGGTGTCCTGTGGGTTCGCCATGAGGTCGAGCAAGACGCGCGTTCGCTCGAGTCCCGGCCGCATTCCGAACCCGATGTGCCGATCAAGAAAGGCGACAGCCTCTTCGTACTTCGTAATCGCCCCGCTTCAGCCGCCCAGCTCGCCGAGCTGGGCCTCGAGCTTGTCCACTTTGTGGCGAAGCTCGTCTGCTTTGGCGGACTCCTTCGCGACGATGTCGGCCGGTGCTTTCGAACGGTAGTTCTCGTTGGCCAGCTTGGCCTCCGAGCGTGCGAGGGTTGCTCGAACCGCAGCGATCGACTTCTCCAGTCGTGCCCGCTCTGCTTCCAGGTCGACGAGCCCGGAAAGCTGGATGAACCCCTGGATGCTTCCGGCCACCAGGCGGGTGAAACCGGTGGCGTCCCCGGGAGGATCGCCGAATTCGGGTTCGACGAACGCCAGCGCGCGCAGCTGCTCTTCCCACCAGCTGCCTTCCAGTCCGTCCGAATCCGTCACCATCATGGCAAGCGGCCTACGGGGGCCGAGTCCGTGCTCGGCGCGGAAACGCCGCACCCCGGTGACGAGCTCTTGAAGCGTTGCGATGCCCGTCGGGGCCCGATAGTCCGGGACGCCGGGCCACCTCGATCCTGCGAGAAGCCCATCTCCGCCCACGAGTTCGCTCCACAGCTCCTCGGTCACGAAGGGGATCGCGGGGTGGAAGAGTTTGAGAAGATCACGCAGGACCACTCCGAGCGTCTGACGAGCCTCCGCGGCCCTGGCGGGGTCCCGCAGCGGGGCCTTGGCCATCTCGAGATACCAATCGAACACCTCTGACCAAGCGAAGCTGTACAGCGACGCGTACGCGTCGGAGAGCCGGTACTGGTCACACAGGTCGTCGAACCGTTCGACCACTTCACCGAGACGGGACAGGATCCAGCGATCGACCGGTGCCGGATCGTCCGGATAGCCGCCGTCCGCAGGAACGTCACCGGTGTGCAAGAGGCCGAACCGGACCGCGTTCCACAGCTTGTTACCGAACTTGCGGGCACCTTCGACCCATTCGATGTCGAACGGAACGTCGTGTCCGGGAGCTGCCGCCTGGATCAGCGCGAGGCGCAGAGAGTCGGCGCCGTGCTCGTCGATGACGTCGAGCGGATCGATGGCATTGCCGATCGATTTGGACATCTTGCGACCGGAGACGTCGCGCACGAGGCCGTGGATGACGGTGTCGACGAACGGAACATCACCCATGAAATGCAGCCCCATCTGCATCATGCGGGCCACCCAGAAGTAGATGATGTCGAAGCCCGTGATCATCACGGCGTTCGGGTAGAAGCGCTCGAGGTCATCGGTCTCATCCGGCCATCCGAGTGTGGAGAACGGCCACAGTGCCGAGGAGAACCACGTGTCCAGCACGTCTTCCTCCTGCCGGAGGCTCGCCGATCCGCATGAGCACACCGTCGGATCTTCAACGGCAACAATCGTCTCGCCGCAGTCGTCGCAGTACCAGGCCGGGATCCGGTGACCCCACCAGATCTGGCGACTGATACACCAGTCCCTCAAGTTCTCCATCCAGTGGAAGTAGCTCTTCTCCCAGCGTTTCGGGAAAAAGCGAGTCTTTCCATCCCGCACGGCATCAATGGCAGGGATCGTGAGCGGTCGCACCTTGACGAACCACTGGTCGGACAAATACGGCTCGATGACGGTGCCACAGCGGTAGCAGTGGCCGACCGAGTGGGTGTGGTCTTCGACCTTCTCGACGACACCGGCCTTGTGGAGCTCATGCTTGACCGCTTCGCGAGCTTCGAATCGGTCCATCCCGTCGAACGGCAGGCCCGTGAATGCGATCATGGCGCCCTCATCGAGGATCTTGGGTGCTTCGAGACCGTGCCGCCGGCCGATCTCGTAGTCGTTCGGGTCGTGAGCAGGTGTCACTTTGACGGCACCGGTCCCGAACTCGGGATCGACTGCCTCGTCGGTGATGACCGGGATCTCACGACCCACGAGGGGCAGTCGGACGGTGCGCCCCACGTACGGCTGGTACCGGACGTCGTCCGGGTGCACCGCGATTGCCGTGTCGCCGAGCATCGTTTCCACCCTGGTGGTGGCGACGGTGATGCCGCTTGGGCCATCGGTGAAGGGGTAGGTGAGATAGACGAGCTCCCCCGGCTCGTCCTCGTACTCGACTTCGATCTCCGCCAACGCCGTGCCACAGCGAGGGCACCAGTTGATGATCCGGTTGCCGCGGTAGATGAGGTCCTCTTCGTAGAGGCGCACGAACACTTCCCGCACGGCGCGCGAGAGGCCTTCGTCCATGGTGAACCGTTCCCGAGTCCAGTCGACAGAGTCCCCGAGACGGCGCATCTGGACGCTGATCCGCTCGCCGTATTGGCGCTTCCAGGTCCAGACCTGTTCGATGAAGGCCTCCCTGCCGATATCGTGGCGGGACAGACCTTCGACCGCCAGGTCGCGCTCGACGACGTTCTGAGTGGCGATGCCTGCGTGGTCGGCGCCGGGGAGCCAGAGGGCCGCATATCCCTGCATGCGTTTGCGGCGCACGATCACATCGTGGATCGCATGGTTGAGGGCGTGCCCCATGTGGAGCTGACCGGTCACATTGGGAGGTGGAATGACGACGCAGAAGGGTTCGCCATCGGGATTGTGCTCAGGGCGAAAGACGCCGGCTCGATCCCATCGGTCGTACCAGCGCGATTCGACGGCCTTCGGATCGTACGTTGGTTGCATCGCGCTCTTCTTGCATGGTGAACGACATGCTAGTGCCTCGGCAGGCAACCTCTGCGGCGTTCTACCGGCCAGGAACGCCGTTCACGACGTCCTCCCACTCCGACCCACCGCAGCGGCTGTGTCTTCGTTGTGCGGGTCTTGCGAGCGACACCCCCCCCCGGCTGTCTCACGCAACAACGAGGCCCCGGCCAACGGCCGGGGCCTCAACGTCCCTCACTGAGACCTAAGGGTGGTACCAATCGAGTCGGCTCACCACACCGGTCTCCACGATCGCGTCTTCCTTCTTTCGAAACGCCAGCGCCGCGAGACCACCGAGCAGCAGCAAGGCAGCCCCGATCCCGACTGCTCCGGTCCCTGACGAACCGGTGAACGGCAGAGTCTCGGTCGTCGGCGGACGAGTCCCGGTCGTCGAAAGAACCGCCGGCCTCACAACACCGGCATCCCACGTCAAGTCGTTCTGGCCCGCTGCCAACGTGATCACGCCGGTCCGTCCCGTCGTGCGGTCGGCGTCACTGCCTGTCTCGATCGTTCCCTTGCCGACGATCGTGAGGCCACCGAAGTCGGGATCACCACCGAGGCCATCGGGGATGACGAACTCGACCACGTACGTGCCGGCCGCGAGTTCGGTGAACAGGTACTTGCCGTCGGCGTCGGTCACCACGGAGTCCAGCTTCGTGGTACCGGTACCGTCGTACAGATTCACGATCACACCGGCGATTCCCGGCTCTCCGGAACCCTGAATGCCATCCACGTCAGGTTCAACCCCGTCGTACCAGACAAAGTCACCGATGGAACCAAGGGGTGAAGGAGAACATTCCGCAGCCAGGAACTCGCCTGAGGAACTCCCCGAGATCACGAAGCCCTCTGCGGCATTCGCTTCCCATGAGTAGGGCCCCGGCGCCACCGTCACTGAATCGGATTTCGTGAACGACCGAATCGCGTTGTCGGCGTCGTCGAAGATCGTCACCGTCGCACCAGACGCCGGATCAATCACAACCGTCACAGGAGTCTCCGACGACTCACCATTCCACGAACACGACCCCGGCGTCACCG
>JAACED010000075.1 GCA_011682695.1 Gammaproteobacteria bacterium | reverse complement strand
GGAAACGGACCTCCTTCCGTCCTCGGCGCGGCACCTCCCAAGACCCCCTCCGTCCCTGACGGGACACCTCCTCCAGCGTCGGCCCTTCGGGCCTCCTGGGGGAGGAAACGGACCTCCTTCCGTCCTCGGCCAGAGCGCCGAGGACACCTCCCCCAACGTCGGCCCTTCGGGCCTCCTGGGGGAGGAAACGATCGTTCCGACGGCTCATTGCCGTGAGGGCGGCGGATGAGTCTGATCGTCGGTGGTTTGGCTGGTAGGTTTTAGCTGATGGAGAGTGACCAGCATTTCGCCGGATCCCATGCCGTTGTGCTCGGCGGAGCAGGGTTTCTCGGTTCGCATCTTTGTGAGCGACTCATGGAGGAGGGAGCAAGGGTCACCGTTGTCGACAATCTGATCACCGGGCGCGAAGCGAACGTGGACCATTTGTTCGGTCGGGGCGGATTCACGTTCCTCCACTACGACATCACGAACTTTCTCCATGTTCCGGGCGACGTCGACTTCGTGATCCATTTCGCCTCACCGGCATCACCCGCTGACTATCTGCGGTGGCCCATTCAGACATTGAAGGTTGGATCCCTCGGAACGCACAAGGCGCTGGGGCTGGCAAGGACCAAGCATGCGCGGTTTCTCCTTGCATCGACGAGCGAGGTGTACGGCGACCCTGCCGTGAATCCACAGCCCGAGTCCTATTGGGGAAACGTCAACCCGGTCGGCCTCAGGGGTGTGTATGACGAGGCGAAGCGTTTCGCCGAGGCGATGGCTCTCGCCTATCACCGGCAGCACGCCGTCGATGTCCGGATTGCGCGCATCTTCAACACATATGGTCCGAGGATGCGCCTGGATGATGGGAGAGCCGTGCCGGCCTTCTTTGCCGCAGCCCTGCGCAATGAGAAGCTCCCGGTCCACGGCGACGGGATGCAGACGCGGTCACTGTGCTACGTGGACGATCTCATCGAAGGCATCGTGAGGTTGCTCTCGGCTGACGTGGTTGGACCTGTGAACCTGGGGATGCCGGAGGAAGTGACGATTCTCGACCTTGCCGAGATGATTCAGACCGTTGTCGGCCGACATCCCGGTATCGTTCTGGAGCCGCGGCCGGAGGACGATCCGGGTGTTCGGTGTCCGCAGATCGATCTCGCGACTCGGGAATTGGGTTGGATGCCGACGATCACGCTTCAGGAGGGTTTGGAGCGGACGCTGCCTTGGTTCCAGGCCGCACTGCAAGGCTGACCGGCACGCGGCCAGACTCTCACGCTGCGCATTCACGCTACGCTTGATTCAGTAGGAGGTGTCGGGTGAAACTGAGGGCGATGGTCGGTGGCCGAGCGGAGGTCTGCGGTCCCGAGACCACTCTGCAGGACGTGTCGGCCGCGATGCTGGCTGCCCGTGTGGGATCCATCGGTGTCATCCACGGACGGCGCCTTGCGGGCATCATCACAGAACGCGATATCGTGCGCGCCGCCGCCGGAGGCATGGATCCCAAGCTGGAACTCGTCGAGGATTGGATGACGTCCGATCCGGATGTGTTTACACCCGAAGTCACGGTCGCAGAGGCGGGCCGATGGCTGCTCGAGACCGGTTACCGTCACCTGCCCGTGATGGAAGACGATGAGCTGCTCGGGATTCTGAGCATCCGTGATGTGCTGTGGGCGCTCCTCGGATCAGACCCTTCATAAGATCCCGCCGGCGAACACACGGCATGAGCTCTCTCTGACCCCATCGGCTTCACCGGGTCGTGTCTACCGGTGCTCAGGTCTATCGCTCCGCCGAGGTACGGCTCACCGATGTCCATGGATTCTCCTGGAGATAGGATTCTACGGGTGACCGCTCGTCCCGTGAAGGCTGTGGGAATGGGACCCGGCACGGTCGCCCTTGGGGCGCGAAGTCAGACGTGCCGGAGGGCCGCCTCGAAGCGGTCGATGTCTTCGTCGTTGTTGTAGAAATGTGGACCGACGCTGATGCCGACCTCCGGCACGGCTTCGACGATGACCTGTCGCTCGGCGAGGCGTGCGGCAACCCGCTGCGCATCCTCGACGGCGAACGTCACCGTGCCCCCGCGCCGGTTCGGGTCGCGGTTCGCCATGAGGGGAATCCCAAGCCGGTCACCGATCTCGATGAGCCTGCCGGTCATGCGAAGCGAGTTGTCACGAATCGCCGCTACTCGAGCCTCTCTGATGATTCGATAGCCTGCCCTCGCCGTGTAGAGCGCCGGCACGTTCGGGGTGCCGGACACGAAGCGCCACATGCCGTCCTGCGACGCAGCGTCTTGTGTGTGGATGTCGAAGGGGGAACGGTCACCGGGCCATGCGGCCAATCTCGGTTCGAGACTTGGCTGCAGCTCCTTGCGGACGTACAGCCAGCCGGCGCCGAGCCCGCCGCAGAGCCACTTCGCGGAGCCGCCGACGGCGAAGTCGGCCCCCAGTGCAACGAGATCGATCGGTATCACCCCTGCTGACTGGTACACGTCGAGGACCACCATCGCGCCAACGTCATGCGCCCGTTCGATGATCGCCTTTGCGTCCTGCATGTACGAGCTGGGAAACAGGACGTGACCGATGATCACGAGAGCGGTGCGCTCGCCGATTGTCGCTACGAACGTCTCTGTCGGGATCGTCGTTCCGTCCCAGCTCCGGACCGTGGTCACCTTTGCGCCAGGAACTCTCTCCCAGATCCGTCGAACGGAAGGAAAGCTGAGATCCGTGCAGACGACCCGGTTGGCGTCACCTAGCAACGTGAAGCAGGACGCTGCAATCGACTCGGCGACCGTTACGTTCGGGACCATCGCGATCGAACCGGGCGGCGCTCCGACGATAGGGGCCAGCTCGTCGCCGACGCTCAGCGGCGTGTCCCACCATCCTTCCGTCCACGCGCCGACCCCGCGCGTTGCCCACTCGTTCGTGTAGAGCTCCAGTTCCTCCTTGGCGTCGAGAGGCATTGCTCCTAGCGAGTGGCTGACGAGGTACGCAGCCTTCTCGAGCACAGGGAACTGATTCCGGTAAGAGGCGAAATCCATGGAGCCAGTGTACGGGGAGGGCCGGTGCCGGTGCCGGGGATCCTCAGCTCCTCTGCTCCGTCACGTGCGACGGGAACTCCATCGACGGTCACTCGGTGAGCATGGGAAGCAGCCGCCGCCGAAGCACCTTGTATGAGAAGTGCTGGAGGCCGATCTCGTAGTTGCGCTCGACGATCTCGGTCCAGGTCCCAGGATCTTCGAGCCATGCGGCAACCTGCCGCACGGCGGCGTTGTTGAGCCGACCGTCGACCTCTATGCATGTGATGCCGGTCGGTGCGATGTCTCGAACGTACACGGGGTAGCGGTTCACGAACACGGGACGGCGGTGATAGACCGCTTCGAGCAGCGCGTTGCCGAAGCCTTCGATACGACTCGGGAACGTGACGAGGTCGGCGGCAGCGTAGGCCTCTTCGAGGGTGGGCCGGCCCGGTTCGCCCGTCGGAACGAAACGGAGGTCTACGTTCAAACGTTCCGCCCGGTCGCACAGGAAGCCCCAGTAGTCGCCGTCTTCGTCGTGCTCGGGATGGGTCACGATCACCTTGACGTGTGGGTCGGCCAGGTGGTGGGCCAGCTGGAGGGTCAGCTCGATGTTCTTGCGAGTGATGCGTCTCGTCGATTGGAGCAAGACCAGGTCTCCCGTCCGGAGGCCGGCTTCGGTACGGAATCTCGTGGGGTCGGCTCTTTCCGGGGGATGCTCGAAGTCCATCACGTTGGGCAGCAGTGTTGCGGCGATGGCGCGCCGGCGGGCGAACTCCTCTCGGGCGAACGAATTGATGACGATGTGCTGCATCCTCGGGGATGGAGGCGGAAACGCCCCGTACAGGATGTCCGGGACGGCGTTCGGCCAGAACCTCGTGCGTTCCCAGAAGAAGTCGTGATGGTGGGAGATGGAGGGGATGCTGGACTCGAGCGTGAAGTCGGTGATGCCGACGCCGAGGGGCAGGTGCATCGGGATCGACAGGGCGTTTTGAGGCATGAGTACGTCCACATCGAAGTCGCGGACGAACGTGTGGAGCGCCCGGTTGATGGCGGTTGCCTCGGCCCGCACCTGTTCGATTGTCCCGGCCGGCCGGGTGTCCCGGCCGAAGCTGCGGCGCTGCAGATCCCGGTTCTGGTCTGTGCCGAAGAACGCCGGCGGGTACTCGGTGCCAGGTCGGTACTGCGGTCCGAGCTTCCCTGCGAACCAGACAACCTGATGGCCTGCCTCTTCGAGCACCTGGGCGACCTTGCCTGTCTCCAATGTGACGCCGTCGAGGCCGGCGAATCTGGTCGAGACCATGCCGATGATCACCCTTTGACGCCTCCCGCCGTGAGGCCTTCGGTGAGGAATCGTTCGGCGGCGAAGAACAGGATGATGACCGGAAGGGTGACGATCACCGACCCGGCCATGAGCAGGGTTTTCGGGACTTCCACAGTGTTCATCTGCTGGAGACCCAGCGCGACCGTCCACAGGTCACGTCGTTCGATGAGGAACAGCAAGGCGAAGAGGAACTCGTTCCAGGCGATCATGAAGACGTAGAGCGCAACGGCGGCGATCGCGGGCGCCGACAGCGGCAGGGTGATCTTGCGGATGACCCCGAAGCGTGAGAGGCCGTCGATGAGGCCCGCTTCCTCCAGCGACGCCGGGATCGTCTCGAAGTGGCTTCTCAGCATGTAGAGGGCGACCGGAATCGTCTGTGCCAGGTAGACGATGATCAGGCCCGTCAGCGACGAACGCAGCCCGATCTTCGAGAAGAGCACGAACAGTGGGATGGCGATCACGACAGCGGGGAACAGGTAGACGAGCAGGATTCCCCAGCTGATCGCCTTCTTGCCGGCGAAACGCATGCGGGCGGCGGCGTAGGCAGCGAAGATCGCGAGAGTGGTGGTGACGATCACGGTCACCACGCTGACGATCGCACTGTTCTTCACGAACACGCCGAATCCTTGACCGCCAATCATGCCCGAGCGGAGCACCTCCTTGTACGTCTCGAGGCTCTTGATCTGCTCCCACGGAGGGAACAGTCGGGCCGGGTGCAGAAGCAGCTCCTGGATCGACCGGAATGACAGGCCGAACATGTAGATGAGCGGGAACAGGGTGATGACGATGAAGAAGATGATGCTCAGCCACTTGAGGAAGCCGAAGAAGCGTTCTTCGAAGACGGCGCGACTCATGCCACATCCTCCTCGTAGAACCACCTGAAGTAGACGAATAGCAGCACCATGAGGATCGCGGCAAGGACGAGTCCCAGCGCAGCTGCTGCACCGATGTCACCGCGTCCGCGCAGCCATTCGATGATCTTGACGGTGATGACCTGCGTGCCGGCGGCTCCGCCGGTGAGCAGGAAGATGTCATCGAACTTGTTGAACGTCCAGATGAAACGGAGAAGGAACAGCACCGAGAAGACCCCTCGGAGCTGCGGGAGGGTTACATACCAGAATCGCTGGGTGAGGGTGGCGCCGTCGACCATCGCCGCCTCGTCGAGTTCCGCCGGGATCGCCTGGATGCGGGCAAGGATGAACAGGAAGGCGAACGGGAAGTACCGCCAGCCTTCGAACAGGATCACCATCGTGAGCGCGAGCGGCACCTTGAGATGGGCTCCGAAGAGGGAGAACTCATAGAAGCGGGTGCCGAGGAAGTCGATGCGTTGCCCACCGATCGCGGCGATCCACTCATTGGCGATTCCGAATGTCTGGTTCAGCATGAGCTGCCAGACGAAAGCGGCAGCGATCACCGGCGTGACATACGGGAACAGCATGAGTCCCCGCACGAGTGAGCGTCCCCGGAACGTCTTTCGGACGACCAGCGCCGCCCACAGGCCCATGAGCATCGACAGGATCGTGCCGAACACCGTGTACTCGAGGGTCGTCCAGATGGTCTGCCAGAAGTCGCGTACTCCGACGACGGCCTTGAAGTTCCTCAGGGTTCCCTCGAAGTGCAAGAAGTTGATGTGCTGGAGATCGATGAGCCGGAGCCGCTGAAGGCTCAGTGAGATGTTCCAGATGACCGGAAACAGGACGAGCCCGAGCACGATGATCGCGGCCGGAAGGACGAAGATCCAGGCAAGACGCGCCTCGCGCTTTGCGAGGGTTCCTCGCCTCTTGGGTGGTGCTGCTGATGTGGGAGCTGCCATGTGAACTCTGAGAGGAGGGGGACGCTGTCGCGTCCCCCTCCTTCTGCGCTATTTGAGCAGTTCGATTTCCTGCTCGACCTCGGCTTGCAGGTCGGCTGCTGCCTCCTCGGGCGTGAGCGTCCCGTCGAGGACGTCCCTGATCGCTCTTGGAACCGGCAGTGACGTGTAGATCGCGGTGACCAACTGTCCCTGTCCCTGGAGGAATCCCCAGCGCTGGAAGTTGTCGGCGCCTGCGATCAGCTCGTTGATGACCTCTGGGCTGTAGAAGTCGCTCAACGGTGCCTTCCGATCGACACCAGTCTTGAGGGCTTTCCACCCATCGATGAACTTCGTCGGATCATCGGGCGTGCCGCGGCGCATCGGGAACTTGCCTTCCACCGAGGTGGAGAGCCAGTCGAGATAGCCGTCACTCAGCCAGAATTCGATGAACTGCTTCGCAGCATCGGTGTCCGAACCCGTACCGATTCCCAGGTAGGAGATCTGTCCGTACTGGGCGGGCGAGCCGTCCGGTCCGGCGAACGCCGGGACGAATCCCGAGTTCTTTGCCAGATAGGCAGGATCGTTCACACATTCGGGGCAGGTCGGGAACGCCGAGTCGCGAAGGCCCGCCATCTCATCCATGATGAACGGTGACCATACGATCATCGCCGCCTGGCCCGCGAAGTACGTCGCTCGAGTCGTCACCACGTCCTGGGTGCCGCCGGGGCTGTAGTTCTTCAGCAGGTTCGTGTAGAAGCGGATCGCCTCGATGCACTCGGGCGTATCGAGAGTGACGTTGCCGGCATCGTCGGTGAGCTGACAGTCGTTCGCCAGCGCGAAGTGCTCGAACGTTTGCTGGGTGAACACCGCTCCGGCATCGGTCGATGCCGTGATGCCGTAGAAGTTGTTCCCCGGATCGTTGAGCGTCTTGGCTGCCAGCTCGATCTTCTGGAACGTGTCCGGGCGGTCCAGACCGTTCGCGTCGAACAGGTCCTGGCGGTAGATCAGCAGCTGGCCCCAGCCGTCAGACGGGACCGCTGCCACCGTGCCGTTGACCGTGGCCATGTTGAGCGCGCCTTGGGCAAACGTGTCCGCCCCAAGGTCCTTGACGACCTCGCTCGCCGCGTCCATGTCGAGCAGCCCTTGCTCCGCCCATCCGACGGTGAAGTCGATCGGATGGAACACGACGTCCGGGAGTGTCCCGCTCGCCGCTGCCGCCACCATCGTCTCGGGAAGTGCATTCTCATCCACGTACACGGGGATGACGTTGATTCCCGTCGCCGCAGTGAAGCGGTCGATGATGCCCTGCGTGATCTGAACACGAGCCGGCTGTGTCTCGGTGCTCCAGAAAGTAATGGTCGGTGTCTCGACCTCGACCGTCTTGGTCTCGGTGACGATCGAAGTGACCGTCTCGCCAGGAACCTGGACGGTGACCGTCACGGTCTCCGGTGTCACCTCCCCCGATGTGCCGCACGCGACGGCGACCATCGAGAATACGAGCAACACCAGCAGTGCGCCTCTCCAACGTTTCATCGTTACCTCCTTGCTTATGGCTCGGCCGGGCTTCACCGCGCATGCACAGCGGATACGAGCCCCTTCTCCTGGTCTCT
>JAACED010000074.1 GCA_011682695.1 Gammaproteobacteria bacterium | reverse complement strand
TCACTCCGATCGCGATGGATGAGGGTCAGAAGTTCGCGATTCGTGAGGGTGGCCGTACTGTCGGTGCGGGCACCGTCATCAAAGTCATCAAATAACCAACAAAGTGTGAGCGGCATTCCGTATCGCATACTTCACATTTCGCACGAAGAGAACCAAAGCGAGTAGAGAACCATGGCATCTGACAAGCGTCCGCCGATCACATTGGCCTGCACCGAGTGCAAGCGACGCAACTACGTAACAACCAAGAACAAACGCAATACGAAAGAACGGCTGGAGCTCAAGAAGTACTGTGCATGGTGTCGACAGCACACCGTCCACAGAGAGACTCGCTGAGCCGACGCGGGCAGCCGCGCCGTAGTATCGTGGTTTCCCCTGCGGGTGGAGAAAAGGGGTTCCTCGGTCGGGGTGGGCGTACGTCCACCCCGACACCGCGTCCAACGGAGTCGATATGAGCCTCGATGAACTGACAGGTCGCCGCTACGGCCCGGTCCAGGTGCAGATCCACACTGGACAGGTCGGCGCGTACGTGGAGGCCACCGGAGACGACCCCGACCGTTGGCGGTCCTTCGCTCCACCGTCGTTCGCCGGTGCTTTGCTCTTCGCCGTCGCCCCTGCGTTTCTCGCCGACCCGATCGTGGTCGGCGAGGTCGGATCCGTTCTGCATGGAGAGCAGACATTCACCTGGCACCATCCCCTGGAGATCGGCCAACCTCTGTCGGTGACCGGCAGTGTCGAACGGGTCCGTTCCCGCGGCGGTGTGGGAATCATCGTTTTCGGATTTGAGGTTGTTGGTGCAGAACCGGTTGTCCAGGGGCGGTCGACATTCGTTGTGTCGACCGAGGCCGCGCCGACAGGTGAGGACGGCGGTGAGCCGGATGTAGCAGAACGCGGGCGGAACGAGCGTGCCTCGGCCCTCGAGTTTCCTGCGGCGGGCGCGCACATCGAACCGCTCATCAAATCTGCGAGCCGAGCAGACCTCGTTCGCTATGCGGGAGCGTCCCACGACTGGAACCCCATCCATTGGGATCACGCCAGCGCCGTCGCCGCCGGCCTCGAAGGGGTCATCGTGCACGGCCTGCTGTCTGCGGCATGGGTGACCCAGGCGGTTGCACGCTACGTACCGGGAGGGTGCCCGATCGCCGACGCCCGATTTCGGTTCCGCACTCCACTGCGGCCCGGCGTGGAGACGCGAGTCGTCGGAGGGGTCATCGACGATGTCCCTGGTCGGTTTCGGGTGGCCCTGCAATCGGACACCGGGACGCACGTGACGGCCGACCTGGCGGTAACGCGATGACGAACCCGGAGGTCGAACGCAGTGAGACCGATGCACTCGTCGACCGTGCCCGCGCCGGAGACGTGGGGGCGTTCGAGCGGCTGGTAGAGCTGCATCAACACGCAGTATTCAGTTTGGCGCTCAGATTGGTTGGGAACCGAGAGATGGCGGCAGATGTGGCACAGGAAGCGATGATCAGGGCGTGGAGGGCCCTCCCACGGTTCCGCGGTGACGCCGCGTTCTCCACCTGGATCCACCGTATCACCGTCAACACGGCATGGACGCTGCGGACTCGTTCGAAGCGCCGGTCGGCGGGGTCGCTCGATGAGGCCGGCGATGTGGCGGACCCGGACTGGCTCACCCCCGAACGTGCAGGCGAGAGTGCCGTGTTGCGCATGGCGTTGCAGCATGCGCTTGCTCGCCTACCCGAGGTGCATCGCACGCTCGTTGTCCTCAAGGACGTTGAAGGCTGGACCCACGGCGAGATTGCCGAGATGCTCGGTATCACCGTGACGGCCGCGAAGGTGCGGCTCCACCGTGCGCACATCAAATTGCGTGAGTACCTGCGGGAGGAACTATGAGCTGGTTGCGATGTAGGAAGGTGCGCATGTTGTTGCCCGGACACATCCTCGGCAACGTGGCACTTGGTGAAGGCGATCAGGCACACCTCGATCACTGCCTCGTCTGCCAGGCGGACGCCGCAGGGTATCGGACCGTTCGCAGAGCCCTTCTCGAGTTCAAGGACGAGACCGTGTCCGCTCCTCGGTGGTTTGTCACCAGGGTCATGTCCCTGCTCGACCGTCCCGTCTCTGCCACGGCGAAACCTTCGAGGGCCCGGGTCGCCGTCGCCTTCTTGGTTGCGGGTGTCGCTGTGGCAATATGGGGCCGACGTCGGCTGCGGCCGGCGAGCTGACCGGGGTTTTACAGCCTCAACCGGGCGAACGTATAATCTTCATCCGTCCCGAACCCCTAGGGGTGTAGCTCGAAGTTGGTTAGAGCGCCGGTCTCCAAAACCGGAGGTTGGGGGTTCGAGTCCCTCCACCCCTGCCGAGAGGTAAGAAGATGAACCGAGAGATGCGCCGGCTCCAAGAGCGTGAGGACCGGCGACTGAAACAAAAGAGAAAGAAGCAGCAGCAGCAGCGAAAGCGGCGTCCCCAACGTGGGAACGAGCAGCTTTCGATGGCACAACGTCTGCAACGGTTCATCCGTGAGGTTCGGGCGGAACTCAAGAGAGTGTCCTGGCCGAGCCGGGAGCAACTCATCGCGTTCACGGCGGTAACGGTCATCACCTCGACCGCACTGACGATCTACATCTTCGCTCTGGACATCTTCTTCAAAGACGGCGTCCTTTTCTTTCTGGGGACCTCATGACCGAAACTGTCGAAGAACGACCCGTCAGCCCATACGATCTGCCAGGCGACTGGTATGTCGTGCACTCCTACTCTGGGTATGAGAACAAGGTCAAGGCCAACCTCGAGTCGCGGGCACGCTCGATGCACATCGAAGACAGGATCTTCGAGGTCGTCATCCCGATGGAGGACGTCGTCGAGTTCAAGGGCGGACGCAAGGTGACCGTCCCGAAGAAGGTCTTCCCCGGATACCTGCTCGTGCGGATGTATCTCGACGACGATTCCTGGTACGCCGTACGTAACACCCCGGGCGTCACCGGCTTCGTCGGCTCCGGCGTGAAACCGACGCCGTTGTCACGGCGCGAAGTCGAACGGTTCCTGGGCGTCCAGGATGTCGAACCGAAGAAGAAGGCCCCTCGCTTCAAGCCGGCCTGGGAGATCGGGGAGACGGTGCGCGTGGTCACCGGGCCATTCGCCGACTTCAACGGGGTCATCGAAGACATGGACGTCGACCAGCAGAAGGTCACCGTCCTCGTGAACATCTTTGGTCGCGATACCCCTGTCGAGTTGGGGTTTGGCGACATCCAGAAACAGTAAGAAAGCTGGCTTCCAGCCTCCAGCTACCAGCAGCCGGCAAAAGGGCTGGGAGCTGGAGGCCGTTGGCTGGCGGCTGAAGACCGAGAACCGAAGACTTGAGGACACGAAATGGCACGAAAGAAACTGGCTGCGATTCTGAAATTGCAGATCCCCGCTGGACAGGCGACTCCCGCTCCGCCGGTCGGCCCTGCACTGGGTCAGCACGGCGTGAACATCATGGACTTCGTTCGCGCGTACAACGCCGCGACGGAGAGCCAGGCGGGAACCATCGTCCCTGTTGAGATCTCGATCTACGAAGATCGCTCGTTCACATTTGTGACGAAGACGCCGCCGGCAGCGGTCCTCCTACGGCAGGCGGCTCGTGTCGAGAAGGGTTCGGCGATGCCCCAGGCGGAGAAAGTGGGCAGTGTGACCCGCGAACAGATCCGCCAGATCGCCGAAACGAAGATGCCGGACCTGAATGCGGTGGACATCGAAGGGGCGATGAAGATCATCGAGGGCACGGCGCGCTCGATGGGAATAACGGTGGACGCCTGAGCAGCGCTCAGACGTCCGTACCAGGTACCAGGTACCAGGTGCAGGACAGGGATGGGAGGCTCGCCAAAGAGCGGGCCGTTTGAACCACGGAGGTGAACAATGCCGAAACACGGCAAGAACTACTCGCAAGCCGCGCTGCGGTACGACACTCACACGGCGTACTCACCTGAAGAAGCGATCGAACTCGTCAAGATGTTCGCCTACGCGAAGTTCGATGAGACCGTCGAGGTGGCGTACCGTCTTGGGATCGATCCCCGGAAGGCCGACCAGTTGGTGCGTGGCACCGTCGGACTGCCGCACGGAACCGGTAAGACGGTTCGGGTGGCTGTCTTCGCTGATGGCGACAAGGCCCGTGAGGCCGAAGCCGCCGGTGCGGACATCGTTGGTGGCAAGGAGCTCGCCGCAGAGATCCAGGCCGGCCGGGCGCTCGACTTCGACGTGACGATCGCTACTCCCTCCATGATGGCCGAGGTCGGCAAACTCGGCCGAGTGCTCGGTCCACGCGGGCTCATGCCGAACCCGAAAGCCGGGACTGTCACCATCGACGTCGAGAAGGCAGTGCGGGATTTCAAGGGCGGCAAGATCGAGTACCGCAACGATCGTTATGGCAACATACATGCTCCCATCGGGAAGGTATCGTTCGATGCTCGGCAGCTCCTCGAGAACCTGGCGGCCTTGACGTCCGAGATCGTTCGCGCACGGCCCGCATCTACCAAGGGCCGATTCCTCCGCAACATGACCGTGTCCTCGACGATGGGTCCCGGCGTCAAGGTGGATGTCGGTTCTGTCGACGACCTGATCGCTCTGGTGCACTAGGTAGGGTCCGCCGGCAGCGAGTACGCTCGCCCCGCGGTCTTGGGGCCGACCTGAGGTCGCGATACGAAGTACGAACTACCGAGTACCGAGCAAGGCACATTGAAAGCCCGGGCTCGGCCCGGGCTTTCAAGGACATCGGGGCCTCCGAACGGAGACACGCTGGCTCCATGCGGGGAGCCTGGGCGACGGCGATGGGCGGCCGCCTCTCCCGAAGCCTCTCAACGGCGAGTGCAGGGTAGGGGCTGCACGTTCGGCCGGAGCGACCCCGGTTGCCCTTTGTCTTACGTCCACTCCTACGGCGCCTTGCGCCTGAACGGAGACCCCGAAGTTGTCCACCATGAGTGTCCCACAGCCGAGGGGTGATGTCCAGAGGCCAGTTGGTCAGTTTCCAGTAGTTGACACGTTGTGGTCTTGCCGGGAACCCTGCTGTGGCTGCTGTGGCTGCTGTGGCTGCTGTGGCTGCCGGCTGCCGGCTGCCGGCAGCGGCCGAATAGCCGGGCGCGTCATGAGACGCTATCGTGCCGGCCACAACTCCTATTACCTCGACCGAAGACCGTTGGCGCTCGCAGAGCTCAAACGGGGAAGTTCCCCGGCCCACGCAGGTTCCGCTCCCTGTGGCTCCTGTCGTATTCGGCGAGGAGCCTTACTCATAGAGGAGGAGCAATGCCAAGACCTGACAAGGTCCAGGCAGTTGAAGAGATCCGACGACGGTTGACCGAAGCGAGGGCGACATTCGTCACCGAGTACCGCGGTCTGACGGTTGCCGAACAGCAGACCCTTCGGGCCGCTTTGCGGGAAGCCGATGGCGAGTACAAGGTCGTCAAGATGTCCTTGGCTCGGCTGGCCGCCGACGCAGAAGGGCTGGAGGGACTTCGTGATGTCCTGGCCGGTCCGACGGCTCTGGCGTTTGCCGGTACCGATCCGGTCCCGGTAGCGAAGGCACTTCGCGATTTCGCGAAGGAGCACGAGCGGCTGATCATCAAGGGTGGCATTCTGGCCGGAGAAATCCTCCTGCCGGAGAAGATCGCCAGGCTTGCCGACATCGAGCCGCGTGACGTCCTGCTCGCCAGAGTGGCCGGTGCTTTCGAGGCACCCATGGTCAAACTCGCCGGGTTGCTGCTGGCTCTGCCGCGTGATGCAGTGTCGATGTTCTCACAACTGCTTGAAAAGAAAGAAGCATCCGGGGAATCCCCGGTTGAAAAAGCAGCTTCCGAGGTCGAAGAGACCGTTGCCACGGAGGAAGTCTCCGTAGCCGAGGAGGCCTCTGTCGAGGAGACCTCTGCCGAAGAGACCTCTGCCGAAGAGACCTCTGCCGAAGAGGACACCAAGGCCGACGACGAAGACGCTGCTTCCGAGGAGGAATGACAATGGCCAAAATGACGACAGAAGAGCTCCTGGAGGTCTTCGAAGGAATGACCGTCCTGGAGTTGAAGGATTTCCTGGACGCGTTCGAGGAGAAGTTCGATGTGACCGCTGCCGCACCGGTCACGGTTGCTGCGGTGGCCGCCGGTGGCGGCGAAGCCGCGGCCGAGCAAGAGAAGGACGAGTTCGATGTCGTTCTCTCCGCGATCGGTGACAAGAAGATCCAGGTCATCAAAGAGGTCCGGGCCCTGACCAGCCTTGGACTGAAAGAAGCCAAGCAACTGGTCGACAATGCGCCCGGAGTCGTGCTCGAGGGCGTCGACAAAGAGGCTGCCGAGAAGGCCAAAGAACAACTCGAGAGCGCCGGAGCGAGCGTCGAGCTCAAGTAGGTTTCGTCGTCCACGGCTGGAGGGCGGTCCCATGGGGCCGCCCTCCACTCGTGGCCCCGGCTATCGCCGAGCGATCGGGTGCGGCTTTGCGTGCACGGGTGTCGCCCCAGGATCGAGTGCGAACGACCAGTCGTTCGCACCTGGGGCCGCCCACAGGTGCACTGTGGCAGTGAGCGAGGAAGTGGAGACCGGGCAGGCCCCAGCCCCGATATACCCTTGACCTTGCCTTGCCAAAACGATATGTTGGTTCTGCAAGATGCCGGCGGAGGCCGGCTGGTCAGACCTGTGTTGCCGCCTGGGCAGGGGTGTGGTAGCCTGGCTTTTCGCCGTTCGCAGTCAGGTCCCAAGGGTTCAAGGAGGAGTCAGTTGCCCTCGCGCGTCAGCCCACGTCTTTCTTTTGCAAAAATCCCCGAAGTTCTCCCGATCCCCAATCTCCTCGCTCTTCAATACGAAAGTTTCCAGTGGTTCCTCGAAGAGGGACTGAAGGAAATCTTCGACGCGATCTCTCCAATAGAAGATTTCACCGGAGAGCTGGCGCTCGATCTGGCAGACCATCGCTTCGGGGATCCGCCGCGTTCTGTTGAAGAGTGCAAAGAACGCGATGCCCACTACTCGCGTCCACTGTTCGTTACCGCCCGGTTCGTGAACAAGAAGACCGGAGAGATCAAAGAGCAGCAGGTGTTCCTCGGAGACTTCCCGATGATGACCGACAAGAGCGTGTTCATCATCAACGGTACCGAGCGTGTCGTGGTCAGCCAGCTCGTGCGGTCACCCGGTGTCTACTTCGACCGTACGCCGGACAAGACCTCTGATCGCGAGATCCACAGCACGAAGATGATTCCGGGCCGAGGCGCTTGGCTCGAGTTCGACACGGACAAGCGCGGCACGATCGGCGTGCGCGTGGATCGGAAGCGTCGCCAGCACGTCACCGCTTTCCTGCGTGCCCTCGGCATCGCCGAGACTGACGAGGAGATCCTTGACCTGTTTGGCGGTGCAGAGGCGATCCGAACGACGCTCGAGCGTGATACGACGATCGATCGTGAGGACGCGCTCCTGGATCTGTATCGAAAGCTTCGTCCCGGCGAGCCGACGACGGTCGAGTCTGCTCGGGGACTGTTGCAGACGCTGTTCAAGAATCCCAAGCGCTACGACCTGACCAAGGTCGGTCGTTACAAGATGAACCAGAAGTTCGGTCGCCCGATTCCGGACGAGTACGAGCCGGCCACGATGGGGCTGCTGAGCGACGACGACATCCTCGACGCGATCGGCTACCTCATCGCCCTCCACGCCGGCCAGACGGTGTTCACGACCAGGGCCGGGACCGAGATCCCGGTGGGGATCGACGATATCGACCACTTCGGCAACCGCCGCATCCGAACGGTCGGTGAACTGATCCAGAACCAGGTGCGCGTTGGGTTGACGCGACTGGAACGAGTGGTTCGCGAGCGGATGACGACACAGGACTCCGATGCAATCACGCCCCAGAGCCTGATCAACATTCGTCCTGTCATCTCGGCCATCAACGAGTTCTTCGGTTCCAGCCAGTTGAGCCAGTTCATGGACCAGCCGAATCCGCTCGCCGGAGTAACCCACCGGCGCCGTCTCTCGGCGCTGGGACCCGGTGGTCTCTCCCGTGAACGGGCAGGATTTGAGGTCCGCGACGTTCACTCGTCCCACTACGGCCGTATGTGTCCGATCGAGACGCCGGAAGGTCCGAACATCGGCCTGATCGGTTCGTTGGCGACATACGCCCAGGTCAACAAGTACGGGTTCATCGAGACGCCGTATCGCAAGGTCGTCGACGGCAAGGTGACCAACCAGATCGATTACCTGACCGCTTCAGAAGAGGAGCGTTTCGTTATCGCGCAGGCCAACGCCGCACTGAATGCCGACGGTACGTTCGCCAAGGACAGAATTCTCGTACGGATGTCCGGCGGTGGCGGCGAAGTCGACTCGGTCCCGCCATCGGAGATCGACTACATGGACGTCTCCCCGAAGCAGATCGTCTCGATCGCAACGGCACTGATTCCGTTCC
>JAACED010000073.1 GCA_011682695.1 Gammaproteobacteria bacterium | reverse complement strand
ATCTTCTAACGGGTTCTAGCGAGAATGCAGCTGAGGCGTCAGTGCTCCAGGTCTCGAAGGACCTTGCGCACGGAGTAGCGAACATCTGAAGAGAGCCGTGCGACGACGGCATTCCCGGGCTGGAACTCTCCCGAGGACGCGATCTCGCGAGCGAGGGTCCGCCGCACGAGCACACTCGAGTCCGAGGCGAGTCGCGCTCCCAGCTCTGGGCTCTGTCCTGGATCGCGAACCCACAACACCGCTGCCAGAGCGCGAAGCGAGGGGTTGGGCTGGCCACCCAGGAGTTCCTGACTCGCGGCGAGACGACTCCCTCTGAGCCAGGAAAGCATCGTGGCAATCCGATGTGTCGTGGCTTCGTCAGATGAAGCGAGCAGCGCAAGGGCCTGATTGACGACCGCATCAATCTCGGGCTGATTCGGCGCGAGCCGAGCGGCGGCCTCAAGTCCGTACGCTTCTAGAGGCCCGGGGGAGAAGCTGAATCTGAACCGGCTCAGAGGATGCGGTTCCTGGCGAAGATCAGGACTGAGGTCGGAGCTGGATGCCTCGCCCATGGCGAACCGCATCGCTCGCGAGTGCAGCTCAGCTCGAGTATCCGGTGAGAGTTCTGCACCCAGGATTGAGATCGCTTCCAATGCGTCAGCCCTGTTTGTGTCGGACTCCATGGTGTCTTCCGCGACCTCCATGAAGCGGTGGGCAGCCGCGTCGCGCTGCTCGATGGAGAGGAGGCCGAGACGCTGTGCATCCTGCGGCAAAGTGGTTCCGAACGTTACGGTGCCCACTTCCGGTCGAGGCCGCTTCATCACCCGGTTGAATGCATCCCCCGCTTGCCGTACGACCTCGGGCAGAGTGATTCCGCGGACAGCGAGGAGCAGACAGGCATGTTCGTTTCCTCGAGAGGCCAGGTCGCGGAGGAGAGGAACAGCCGCTTCCTCTGATGCCAGGAGATCGCCGGCGACCTTTAGCGCCGTATCCGACAGTGGTCCTTCCGTCGCGAGGGCTCGCCCGAGCTGATGGAGGGCTTCGTCCCTCTGTGTCTTGTGACCGCGGACGATTCCGGCGAGGGCTCTCATGTGGTCAGTGTCGGTGAATCGATAGGTGCCTGCGTCGCGTTCGACAAGGGGCGAGAGCAATCTCAGAGCGTCACCCGCGAGGCCATCCGGAGCGCGCTCCACCAGGGTGGCAAGAGCCGCGATAGCGGACGCCCAGAGCTCGGGAGCGGACCCACTCTGTCGAACCAGTCCGTCCGCGACAGCACGGGCGTTCCCAAGAGCAGCAGCCACGATCTCGTCCACGTGGTCGTCGGGGACCAGGTCTGCTTCAGCCGCAATCGCCCGGTAAGCGGCCGCCCGCTCCCAAGGACCCGACCTCGACAACTCCCGGCGCACGTCAACGTATGGTCCGTTCCGAAGAAGCGATTGAAGCTTCTTCTGGTCTCCAGCGCGGACGTAGTGTCGCGCCGCACGTTCCGGCTCGCCGGTCTTGGCGAATAGGTCTCCTAGAAACGTGTGGGCTTCGAATTCGGACCCCCAGTGGCCAGCGACAACACACTCACGCAGGTACCTGCGACCCGCATCTGCTGCTGCCGGATACTTCTCCTCGTGGAGGTATCGCAGAACCCTCTCCCTCGGGCTGGTGAGACGTCTGTACAGCCGCTGTTCGGAGTTTGCAGCGTTGAGCGCCTGGATTCTTCGGTAGGCCTCATTCACCAGATCGGAGATGGGCCCATATCTGATGTCCAGGTAGCGCGTCGAGTGGATCCACTCGCCTGCATCGTCGTTCGCTGTGAGAAGGACTCCACGCTCTATGGCCTGACTGAACGCGTCACGAGCAAGGTCTGGTTCGTTGTGCCAAGCGAGGTATCGACCGTGGCGCCCGAGGACGAGGGCAATATCCCAGGGGCTCAGAACGGGCTTTCGAACATCTGATAAGAGATCTGGGTGGCATGATGGGTGTGGTGTTACGCACCGGTCGGGCGGTGAGGGTCCGGTCGAACTGAAAGTAGCAGTTCGGTTGGTTGCTCGCCGTTCGGCGCGGATGCAACGCACCGCGACGTTGAACCAGCTCCGCCACATCGTGTTGACAGCCCCTGATGAGGTGCGGGTCCGTTTCAAGGGCCGTGTCAAGGCTGGACTCGTGTCCGAGGCGGCTGCGATGCGGCCCCGCAAGGGCCCGGACCCGGTGACGTATACGACGTTGGTGGTGATCCGCGGACTCGCCCGCCGCATCCGCGACTTCAACGACGAGATCGCCGGCATCGACCTACCGGCGGTACGGGCGGATCGTGGAGCTGCTGCGTATGTGCCTCAACGACTATTGCTACCAGTCGCTCTCTGGAGCCGAGGCTGAGCGGTGGCGTTCGGCGTACGATGCAGGCGACGTGTAGGCGTTCACGCGGCTGTGTGGCCCGCAGCTGATCGTTGAGGAGTACGGTGAGTTTCTTGGCTACTTCATGATCCGCAAGGGGGCTGCGTCACAGGAGGAGCTGAGAGCGGCGGCGACGGTCACCAAGAGACTGGCCTGCCGGCTGGCGCGACACGGCTACGTCGACGAGGATGCCGCCGACGGCGCTCGCGACCGGGCGACGGAAGCGGGGCGCGACCTTCCACGTGCGGACAGGCTCGGCGAGCACTTGTACCGCCTCGCCAGACAGACCCACCTGCCGGTGGTTCCCTCCTCGTCGCGGACGGGGATCTCGGTCATGACACCCGCTCGATCGTGGACGACGCGACACCCGCTTCCTCGCTCAGGCAGATCGCAAGGTCGAGCAGACTCGTCACGCAAGGGTCGGCGACCCGGTAGAAGACGTTGTTGCCTGCCCTGCGGGACGTGACGATCCCCTGGTCCACGAGCCGTGTCAGCTGGTTGGAGAGAGCCTGAGGGGTCATCCCCACCTGTCGGGCGAGATCCGACAGGTAGAGCTCGCCGGCGCGCTCCAAAGCATGAACGACCCGCAGCCGCCCTGCATTTCCCAGCATCTTGAACAGCTTCATGATCTGCTCGGCCTGGCCGGAATCGATCAGCGGTCGGTCCCTCAAAGCCGGCTTCGTGGGGTCGCACACGATCTGAACTTCCATGAACCCATATTACACGAGTACACGGAACCGTGTATATATGTCACTGGAGCTGTGCCCTTGCCGGCCAGCACCGACACGCCGGCAACAAGGCATCACCCACACAGAACGCGCACCGAATCCGTCCGCCGTCAATCCGGCCAACCGCTCGTGAACCGGCTGGGAGGATGTGTGGTTGCGCTGATCGTGGTGCATAGCTGTCGCCCTCGGCTGGAATCCACGGTTGGTCAGTTCCCGGGGTTCGCTCTGGCTCATGAACCGGCTGGCGCTCTGGAGAGCAGGGCTGTCTTTGGAATGACTCGCCAGCGGACCCTGTTCCTCCACCGGGCGATCGCCGGGAAGTTGCGCCGGTCGTCCAATGAGGTTGTGAGTCGGGCCCGTCGGAACCTTCGGCACATGATGGCCCGGCACCCAGGTGCCCATGTCTTGCTGGAGGAGTAGGTTCACCTCCTCGAGCCATCGGTCGACGAGATCGTGGATGTCCTGACCGACCCCGTCGGCGCATACCCGGGATCTCCGTCAGGTGACCCTGTTCGCCGGGGTGCTCACCGTCTCCGAGCGGGCTCGGGCGTACGCCGACGTCGTAGACAGCGAGGTGCAGGCGTGACCAGCGACGAGTTCGATTGCCGCCTTGGCGCAAGAGTGGGGGATCGGCTGATGAGGCAAGAATCGCCGGCGATCAAAGGCATGGTGGCTTGTCGGCTCATAACCCGAACTCTGCAGGTTCGAATCCTGTTGGACAACCCCTGGTCGCGCGGCCGTGTGGGTGTGGCGCTGCCGGCACTTCCCGCAGCGCTCCGATGTCGACCCTTTCTCGAAGGACTTGCCGAATCGCGGCGAGCTACTCGATGCTGAGGATCCTGGCGAGCCCCCACCGGAACTGCTCTATGGAGGCGGTGGTGGGGGTCACGTTGGAGGCGACTCCGGTGAGGGTGGGGTAGCTGCCGGGGTCGAGGCCGGCGGTCAGATCCCTCCATTGTGCGTGATAGTCGGCCTCGGACTGGAGATGAGTGCGGGGGATTTCCCAGAGAACGAAGCCGATAGTGTAGGTGAGCGCGGCGTAGAAGGTTCTGACCGCATGTTCGGGGGTGAGCCCACTGTTGTGCATGGTGCGCAAGGCGCGTTCGAGAGTGTCGAACACGGCGGGGATGGTGACGCGCCCGTCGGCGAGGAGCCGAGCGGAAGACGGGTGGGCGAGCGCCACCTGCCGGAACCGGTGGAAATACGTCCAGAGCTGTTGGCGCCAGTCGTCGATGTCGGGCATCTCGAGCCCTTCGAAAACCCTGGCTGCCATCAGGTCGAGCAGCTGTTGCTTGTTGGCGACGTACCCGTAGAGGGTCATTGTTCCAACCTCGAGTCTCGACGCCAGTGTGGGCATCGACATTCCCTCGAGCCCCACGTCGTCGGCGAGCGCTATCGCGATGTCAACCACCTGGTCCACAGTGAGCATGGGCGGGCGTCCTACCTTGGGCCGGCGGTCGTCTTCTCGGCAGCTCGGTGTCATCAGAGTATCCCTTCTGTGATGGTCGCTCGTCCAGCCGCTGCCTGAGAATGTAGTGGAAACGGTAGTCAATACGGAAACTCAGGTCGATCGGCTTGACAATCTATTGGCGTATGGCTTACGATAACTGTCCTGATTGAATAGAGGTGGTGGAAGTCTCACAGGGGGAATGGAATGGCGTATAGGCGGGTCATGATCACCGAGTTCGGTGGACCGGAGGTCCTCGAGGTTGTTGAAGAGGCAACACTCCCCGCGCCCGGTCCGGGTGAGGTTCGGGTGAAGGTACAGGCCACGAGCGCCTGTTTCACGGACACGATGGTTCGCAAGGGCGTCTACTACGGCCTGAAGGAGAAACCGCCTTTCCCTCCGGGCTATGACCTGGTCGGTGTGGTGGACGAGTTGGGCGAGGGTGTCACCAAGTTCGACGTTGGGCAATCGGTGGCGGATCTTACGGTCTGGGGCGCCTATGCCGAATACGTCTGTCGATCAGAGAGTTCTCTGGTTCCCGTGCCTGCCGGACTGGATCCGGGTGAAGCGGTCAGTCTGGTGTTGTCGTACGTCACCGCCTATCAGATGTTGCACCGTTCGGCGAAAGTGCAGCGGGGTCAGAGCATCCTGGTTCACGTCGGCACGGCGTTGCTTCAACTGGGAAGACTGGTGGGCTTGGAGATGTACGGGACGGCCTCCAAGTCCAAGCATGAGTTGGTCGCCGACCTGGGGGCAACCCCCATCGACTATCGGAATGAGGACTTCGTCGCTCGCATCCAAACGTTGACCGGGCAGGGCGTGGACGCTGCTTTCGACGCCATCGGTGGAGATAGCTTCAAGCGGTCGCTCACGTCGCTCGAGCCGGGTGGCACGCTGGTGGCCTACGGCTTCTACGACAATGCCATGGGCAGGGGAGGCAGCGTTCCTCTCGAGTTCCTGCGGGTCTGGTTGTGGAACTTCCTCCCGAACGGTCGCTCGACGGCCTTCTACCAGATCGGCGCGCTGCGCAAGAAGCACCCAGATTGGTATCGCGAGGACCTGGCCACGCTCTTCGACCTGTTGGCGCAGGGCAAGATCAAACCGGTCATTGCCGAACGGATGGAGCTGGAGGAGGCCGCGCAGGCACACCACCTCGTTGAGCAGGCCACCGTGCAGGGCAGGATCGTGCTGATGGTCAACGTAAGCTGATCGGCTGGGAGGGATTCCGAGTACCCGGTGCGGACCTTCCAGCCGGGCACCCTCGTGAGGACCGGGCCGATCCGAGTGTCCCGGACCCTCGGTCCCTGAGAGGACCTGCAGTCTCGACGCCTCGTAGATCGCTTGTCAGTCGGTTGAGAGGGTCGCCGACATCGATATTGGAGCGGCATGAAAAGCCAAAGGCGGGACTGGCTGCATCCACAAGACCCTGACGGTCCGTGTGGAAGACGGAACCATGCTTCGCGGCGTCCTCGAGTTGAAACTTGCAGGCGCGCCTTGCACAAGCCGGAGCGATCCTCGAGGGTGTATACCTCGATCGCACGTCCATCGCGCAAGGAAGTCCGATACGAGGGGAAAGAACGTGAAACGATGCGAAGCCACATCCCTGTCTGAGCAGACGGTTTATGCATCTCCCAAGGTCGGCGGGTCGGATCGTTTCTCATAACCCGAAGGTTGCGGGTTCAAATCCCGCCCCCGCTACGAAGAACCCCCAGGTGAGAAGCCTGGGGGTCTCTTGTTGGCCTCGACAGTCGCTGCCGCCCGGCTGTCGCACTGGTTGTCATCGTGTGGGCTGACGCTGCGGCACGGGCCGGACCGGTTCGTCGGTCGCGGTGTCGCCGGTTGGGCTGGCGAGTGCCCGTTCCGGGGAAGTGAACAGGTCGAGGACGTCGGGTGTTTCGAAGATGCGGTAGCGCTGTTTGCCGACGTTTCGCTGTCTCAGGATTCCCGCGTCGGCGAGACGGTTGACGGCTGCTCCCGCAGCGACGTCGGAGCGGCCGATGAGCCGGGCGGCCGAGGCCACGGTCAGGAGCGGGACTCCGGGGAGGACGTCGATGAGCAGATCCAGAGCCGATCGCTTTCGGACGGTGCCGAGCCTCGACCGCCACTGGTGGACCAGCTCGTCAATCCTCGTGGCGTAGATTCGAGCGTCACTGCATGCTCGGAGGATGGCGCCGGCGAAGGTCCGCAGCCACGTGTGGGAGGCCAGGGACCGCTCGGGACTGTCGGCGGGATGGGTGTGCCGGAAGGCGGTCAGACCGGAGATGTAGTCGTCGGACCAGGTGGCCAGGGCGAGACTGATCGGGGGAACGAACGCGGGGGAGAGTCCTCGTCGTCGGAGGATGACGTGGATCAGTGCCCGCCCGGATCGCCCGTTCCCGTCGGCGAACGGGTGGATGGTCTCGAACTGGGCGTGGGCGATGGCGGCCTGGGTGAGGGGCGAGTGCTCGTCGCCGTTCACGTACCCGATGAGGTCCTGGAAAAGGCCATAGACCTGTTCTGGTGGTGGCGGGACGAAGACCGCGCTGCACGGGTCGTAGGGACTGCCACCTATCCAGTTCTGCCGTGCGCGGACGACGCCTCCGAGTTCGGGTCTCGGGGAGCGTTCCATCAACACTCGGTGGATCTCCAGCAGATCGGACACCAAGATCCGCCCGGCTTGGAGCGCCAGTTCGATGGCGGACTCCATCGCTGCGATGTTGCCAAGGACCTCGACCGCGACACGATCGGTGCTCTCGCCACGCTGGGCGAGGACAGCCTCCGCCTCGACCAGCTGTCGTGGCCCGGCGTCGAGTCCCTCGATCTTGGAGGAGGCGACCGACTCGGCTCGGAGGAGGAACCGGGCGAGACCCTCGAGGCTTACATGGCTCGTCCCGGCCTCGTTCAGGTCCCGGATCGCGGTCTCGGCGTCAGCGATGTCGGCTGCCAGGTCGCCAGGCAGGGTGGGGTTCCATCCGGCGAGGAGATCGGGCAGGTAGGCGTCGTAGCTGCAGCCTTGCCGGTCGCGGCGGGTCATCCCCTCGAATCGAGGCTCCCATCGTCTCCGTACGTACTCGGCCATCCTTCGACCCCCATGCCGTGTAGCTAAAGTTAGCCGAAAAGCTTAGCTTAGGGAAGTGTTAAGTAAATGAACCTGGAATAGTGGCTACGGGGATTGGCTGCTCTACTCCTCACCGCACCCCACGCTACCTGCCTGTCATGTATCTAATCTAAAGATTCTGGTTAGTATCGGTACATGACTGACGTGACAGGCCCGCCCGGACCGCGCGAGTTGGCTGACTGGTTGCTGGCTCGTGGTCGACACTGGGTGACCACGAGCGAGGCCGCTGAGCTTCTGGGGATCCCGGAGCGCCATGTGGCACCGTCGTTGGCTCAGTCGCGGCGCCGCGCGTATCTGTTCAGCCCAACGACGGGGCTGTACGTTGCCATCCCACCCGAGTTCCGCTCCTGGGGTGCCGTCCCGGCGGCCCACTTCGTGGATCCGATGATGCGCCATCTCGGCCACGACTACTACGTGTGCCTCCTATCGGCGGCCGAGATCCACGGGTTCTCCCATCAGCGTCCTCAAGTCTTCCAGGTGATGACCCCAGCGCGACTTCGTGCTCGGACATTCGGGCGGGTCCGAGTCGAATTCATCACGTCGGTGCATACGTCGGATCGTCCTACGGATGTCGTCAACACGCCGACCGGGACGATGCGTGTCTCTACCCCGGAGGCCACCGCGCTTGATCTCGTTTCCTTCCCAAATGCGAGTGGGGCCTTGTTCAACGTGGCAACCATCATCGGCGACATGCTGGTTGAGGATGCTCTCGATGTTGGTCGTCTCGCCGAGGTCGCCTCCGGCTATCCGGTGTCGATCGTTCAACGCACCGGATGGTTCCTCGACTACATGGCCGGGCAGGTCGACGTGGCAGTCGACACCGAACCACTGGTACCTGTTGCGTCGGCACGGGTCACGCCCACTCCGCTGGATCCCGGCCACGGCCGATCTGGGGATCTTGATCGGCGCTGGAATGTGATCGTCGCCGAGTATCCGGATGAGGAGTCGCCGTGATCCCCGAAGCGGCGATCACCGAATGGGGCCGCACTGTGCCGTGGCCGACGGTGGAGCAGATCGAGCAGGACCTGGTGCTGTCCCGGCTCATCGTCGAGATCGCCAACGACGACTATCTCACGAGCTGGTGTTTCGAGGGGCACCTGTTTGCACAAGCTCCATGCACCTGAGCCGCTCCGCTACAGCGAGGACCTCGACTACGTCCGCAGCACCGGCGGCGGAATCCGCGGCCTCACCTGGGCGGTCACCCGGATCGGGGACCGACTCGGCATGGAGGTGCGGACGCTGGCCTGCGTCGCCGAGGAACTGGCGCTGCACATCATCATCGAAGAGACCGAGGCGCTCCTCAAGGTCCGGGGTGAGGAGACGGACTTCGGTGATGTCCGTAGCTGACCTTCAAGGACGAGGACTACCTGATGCTGTACGACATGGCGTGGGACGGCATCGAGGACTCAGAGTTCGGACGGGAACTCCGGGTAATGAACCTGGTCTTCGACGAGTGGTTCGCACCGTTCTACGAGAACGTCCAAGTTCACCCCTACGTCGAGTCGGACTCTTCGTCCGGCTGATCGGTCACCGCCGCGGCGATGAGCGCACGCATAGGTTGTACCTCAAAGATTGGTCGTGGACCTTCGCTGATTCGGCGTGCGTGGCGAGGAGGCCGCCGAACAAGCCAAGGTATCGCGTGATTGAGATGCAACGAGTTGACTACCGTCGAGCCAACCGGCGGGGTAGGCTGACACGCCGCTAGGAGTTCTGTGGCCGACACCGTTCATCAACTGAAGATCACCCTTCGCTCGGTGAAACCGCCGGTGTGGAGGCGCATCCTGGTGAAGTCAGACATGACCCTGGGCGAGCTGGCTCCAGTCCTCGAGGCGGTGATGGGTTGGCTGGGTGGCCATCTCCATGTGTTCGATGTCGAAGGAACCTGGTACGGCAGTGCCGATCCCGACTGGGACAGCGACAACCTCGACGAGAACAAGTACCGGCTGAGCGAGGTTCTACCCTCGGTCGGTGACAAGATGCGATGGAACTACGACTTCGGAGACGGCTGGGAACACGACGTTCTGGTGGAGAAGATCGCCGGCGTCGATCCCGGCGCCGCACTCTCGGTGTGCCTGGCGGGGAGACGGGCATGCCCCCCTGAGGACTGTGGCGGACCTCCGGGCTACGCCGACCTGTTGGCGGCGCTAGCCGATCCGCGCCATCCCGAGCACGAGGAGTTGCGGAGGTGGGCTCCTTCGGACTTCGACCCCGCCTCCTTCGATGTCGAGGATGCGAACCTTGCGCTGCGGTCGCCGCGACCGTTCGAAGGTTGGTGAACCCCTGGTGGCCGCATCAGCCCCGATCGGGAACGTAGGGACTGCTCACGCAGCCGCAAGGGACTCGGGTGGGTCAGTGGCTTCAGAAGACTCGAACTACTTCTCCGTATTCCGTGCATTTGCCCAGAACTCTCGGAGGGTGAGCATCGCCTGGTCGATGCTGGCTTCGGCAAGTCCGAGTTCGTCAGCGAAGGCGGGATAGTCCTCGTTCCAGAAGAGGGGCGGATCGGGAAGCTCGTCCGGGAGCGGGTGGGTGTCCCGCACCGCGAAGACGTGTCGGGTGGCAGTCATCGCTCTTGCCGGGTCGAGCTCACTGTTGATGAAGACGACCATGTCGGCGAGGTCTTTGACCCTGGTGTTGTCTCGGTCATCCCATGGTCGGGTCATCGCGTGGATCTTCTCGGCGAACTGCTGGGCGACATCGGCCGCTTCGACCTCGAAGCCCTCGAAGCCGGCAAAGGACAGCAGGGAGGTCAGGGGCAGCATCTCAGTACTGGTCAACTCATCGGTCCTGGCGACGACGTCGATTCGAACCGTGGCGAAGTTCCTTCCGGCCAGGTCGGCGGAGATGCTGAAACGCCATCCGGGGCGGCCTGCTTGGTCCGGCTGGAGGGGGTTGGGCTCCGACACCTCGAACAGGAAGCCGTCACCCGTCGGATCGGTCGACACAGCAGCGCTGAGGCGTTGATGGGCCTCGGTTGCCCCTTCCGAGTCGGTGCGAAGGTTGAGGTCGAGGTCCCTGGTCATGCGGGCCGAGTCGCCGATGCGTAGCTCGACCGCCATGCCACCCTTGACCACCCACATTCCCGGCTGGCTCGTGGTCAGGCGGTACAGGATGCGTTCGAACACCACGCGACGACGTAGGCGATTGAGGTCCGTGTCCGTGTCTCGCGCCTGATTGAGGAGGCGTTGCTCGAGGGCCTGACGGAAGGCGGCCACAGACTCGTAGGTCACAGCGCACCAGCCCCGCGAAGAGCCCTTTCCATCCGAAGTGCCTCCCGGTGTCCTCGGCGTTCGGCCTCCCGTCTCAGTTGCTGCGGGGCGGTGTGAGGGGCTCGCTCGCAGACGTTTTTCACCACCTCGGTGAGCTGTTCAAGGCTGAGTTCGCCTGCTGCCGAATCAACAGCAGTTCGGAACGGAGTGGTAATCCGATATCCCTCGCGATCCCATACGTCGCCGTCGGCTAGCTCTTCGTGATGGAGGACGACACCCTTTGCCTTGGCGCGAAAGCCTGGTGGCACGGTGAGGTGCACCCGTCTCGGGTTCACGTCTGCGAGGTCGTGGATCGAGATAGCGGTGTCGTAGGAGGCCACCCCGAGCTCTCGGCTCCACAGCGTCCATCTAACGAGGTCGTCGTGGTCACCTACGGGCCATTCGGGGAGGCGGTAGATGCCCCGGGCGACGCGCTGCCAGTTGCCGTGCTGGGTGTGATAGGTCTGGGCCGGATAGGAGTATCCGAGGTCGAGCGCCTGCGCAGCGGTGAAGTAGCCGCTTTGGGTAGCGGCCAGACGACGGAGTTTGCGCTGGAGATCGCGGCGGTCGATCGACATCTCGGTAGCCCTTGTTGAAGGTCGGCGCTTCATTATCGCACAAAACTTCAACTTATTTGAAGTATTAAGCGGGTTCCGAAGTATTGCTGCGCTCTTCACCGCCTCCGGGGGTGGTGATACTGGTCGCCGTCGAACATGGACTCGGAGCGTACGATCGCCCCTCGACTTCTAACGGATCTTCTAACGGATGGGGCGGCATGAGGGGTTATCCACAGGCATCAGCCATCATGCCGATTCCGCGAAACCCCAGGTAGCAGGCACTATTGAGCAACAACGAGAACCAACCAGTAACCCCGGAAAGCAACTCATAACCCGAAGGTCGCGGGTTCAAATCCCGCCCCCGCTACGAAGGAAACCCTTGGGACACCTACATTCCTGAGGGTTTTCTCGCGCCGGCCCATCGTTCATTTAACGGATCTTCTAACGAGAGCAAATGCATGACGGGCGGAGGTGACCACGCTCGTTGAGACTCCCCAGACCTGCTCACTGGAATCCCTCGCCACGGGGTCTTGTCACGGCATATCCGATAAGATATACTACGAGTGTGTCGATAGTGAGAGATCTCCGCGAATCCGCTGAATTGACTCAGGCTGAGTTGGCTGAACGGGCAGGTACGTCGCAGCCGACGATCGCCGCATACGAGTCGGATCGGAAGAGCCCGACGTTGCGGACCCTGAAGCGGCTCGCGCAAGCTGCCGGCCGGGAAGTGGCGGTTTCGTTCGTTCCGCCGTTGACGAGGGAGGAACGTCGAAGTCTGGCGTTGCATCGGGCGATCGCCCGCAAGCTGCGGGAGGTACCCGACGAGGTGCTGGTCCGGGCTCGGCGTAATCTCGCTCGCATGATGGAGCGGCATCCGGCTGCCCGGGGACTGCTCGAGGAGTGGGCCGTGATCCTGGAGAGGCCCATCGACGAGATCGTCGAGATCTTGACGGATCCTCGGCCCCATGCCCGTGAGCTGCGCCACGTCACTCCGTTTGCCGGGGTGTTGACCGCCGCCGAACGGACACGGGTATACGAGGAGTTCGCTCGAAGCGAGGCGCGGCGTTGACCAAAGACGAGTTCGACCATGCGATCCGGGCGGCAGGTGCGGTGCTCGGTGTGTCTGAGGTTCTGGTGATCGGCAGCCAGGCGGTGCACGGATCCGTCCCCGGGGACCTGCCTGAGGAGGCGCTACGGTCGGTAGAGGTCGATGTTGCCGTGTTTGGTGATGTGGATGGGGCCAAGGCCGATCTTCTCGACGGGTCGATTGGCGAAGCATCGATCTTTCACGAGTCGTTCGGGTTCTACGCGCAGGGTGTCGTGGAGACGACGGCCGTGTTGCCCGAAGGATGGAGGGAGCGCCTGGTGCGGTACGAGTCGCCGGGGACCGGTGGCGTCGTTGCCTGGTGTCTCGAGCTGCATGATCTGTGGGTCTCGAAGGCAGTCGCCGGGCGACCCAAAGACATCGAGTTCTGCCGCGCCTTCCTCGACCAGGGCACGGTTCGGGCACGAGTGTTGCATCGCCGCCTCGCGGCAACTGTCGGCTTGGACGATGCGGTGCAGGATCATGTCCGTAGGCTCATCGGCCCCACCAAGGACTGATTCTGGAGCAGGGGACGAATCTCGATCATTGAGGTGAAACCCGTGTCAAAGGAACGAGGATGGACTGAACGGCTCCGACGAGAACAGGCCCGGAGGCACGGTCGTTGAGCGCTGGACCTGGCGACACATCGGCGGACATGATGGCACGCCGGCGGATCTAGGAGGTCGGCTCATAACCGGAAGGTCGCAGGTTCAAATCCCGCCCCCGCTACGAACGCAAACCCCAGAGGCAAACCCGACCGGATCAACGCCCCGTCCTAAACCCACCGCCCAGTGTCGCGGAGGAACCGAAGCCAGCGGGTCGTGCGGGTACCGAGACTTGACAGCCTGTGATGCTGACCCGTGTTCGGGTTGGTGAAAGGACTGGCAGTGACGGAAGCTACGAAGCCGGCGTTGAGGAGGAGCCGGAGGAGCGATCGATCGTTGACCCACACCGGGGGTTCGTCCGGATCATCGGACTGCACGGCACGCTCGTGGGAAGGTCGACCCCGGCGACTCCACCAAGGGCTCCGCCAAGACGAGCGACTCTGGGACCTCAGCATCGAGATGACCGGAGTCGATCCCACGATCCGAACCGGGCAGTCC
>JAACED010000072.1 GCA_011682695.1 Gammaproteobacteria bacterium | reverse complement strand
GGGGAGGAACCACTCGCTTCGCTCCCTGGGGGGAGGAACCACTCGCTTCGCTCCCTGGGGGGAGGAACCACTCGCTTCGCTCGCTGGGGGGAGAAACCGCTCGCTCCGCTCGCTTGGGGAGGTGTGTTGATTCTGCCGGCAGGGCGAGTGGAAGAAGTGAGAGGCCCGGGGATCCTCGGGCCTCTCGAGCTGCTGGTAGTTCCGTCGTTCTACGGTTCTGAGTGGTATCCCTCGGCCGTTTGCTTGAGCTCCGCGTCCGTCTTGACGGCCGCCGAACCACCGTCACGGTGACACGACTTGCAGGCCCAGTCCAGCGTGATCGCCGAGTTGGCCTCGGAGCCGTCCTCGCTGAATTGGCTGGCGAGGTCGGGATCGATGGCGAACAAGTGTGTTCGGATGTCGCCCGTCCAGGCAGCGGCGTCACCAACCGCGGACTTGTCGATCCGTGGCATGTGACAGTCGATGCAATTGACGAAGCTCGACATGACCGTCGACTTCTGATAGTTGGCCTCGTCCTCGTGGCAGGTTGCGCAGGGGAATTTCGCTGCGTAATCCTCTCCGGCCTGACGGAGGGCGATGACGCCCGTGTGCGGATCGTGGCACGTGACACAGCTGAGGGCCGCATGCTTTGTCTGCAGCAGTTCCTCGCCCTGTTCGTGGTGCTTGATGAATCCTTTGCTGGCGTCGATTGTCAGGGTGGATCCGCGTCGGTGACATGAAGTGCACGCCTGAGAGGACACGTCCACCTTCATCGCAACTCCATACGGATCCGCCACATGGTTACTTCCAGGGCCGTGGCACTCTTCACACTGGATCCCGGGCTCCGCCCAGGTTCCGATGATTCCCTCGAGCCCATCCTGATGGCCTTCGGGTCGGTATCCGGTCGTGTGGCAAGGGCCACAGTCGTAAGCCTTCTGTTCACCCGCGTGGTACGCCACCCAGTTGCCTCCGAGCCCGATGTCCGGGTTCGGGAAGTTGTACTGCGTCGTGGCGTCTGCATGGCCGGTGATGATGTAGCCGTCGAGCCCGATGAAACGGGCCTTCCAGTTGTAGCCACCGATCACGTACGCGATGTCGTTCCAGGTGTACCCCTCGGGGACTTCGGTGACCTCGGTGAACGGGTACGTCGGCGGTTGTCCGTCAACCACCTTGTTCAGCTTGTACGGGTGTCCCGACTTGAGGAACTCTTCGGCGTTGTCCGGGTGGCATCCGGCACACGTCTGGGTCCCCACGTAGTCGGCCCCAACGGTCGTGCCGGCCACTCCGGTTCCGGCAGGTCCGGCAGGTCCGGCAGGTCCGGCAGGTCCTTGGGGACCCGCAGGCCCCGCAGGTCCCACTTCGCCGGCCGGTCCGGCACACGCAGCGAGAATCATTGCGAACACAACTACCAGCAGCAGCAGAACTCGTCTCATGCTCGACCCCTCCTTTCGGCCTTCTAGCTGTAACTGATACTCCCTTGTGGACACGGTATTGGTATAGGGCCAAAGGTCCCATTCATGGTGATGTATCGGAGAGCGCGATCAGATCTGCTGATGGTGGAGAAGCGTGACCATAAAGGTGTGGACGTGGAGCAAGGTATCGGGGGAGGAGCGTCCCCTGTTGAGGGGGGCCGGACGTTGTTCGGGTCCTTCGGATCGGGTTGCGGTGGGCCGACCCGGAGCCGGTCTGTCGGTCTCGGGCGGGTCCCGATAGGCACGTTACGGGCATGTCGTGGTCGCAAAGCGCGGGGTGCAGTGTGACGGTCTGCCCGTCAGCCGATTGCGGCGCCGATGGCCACCAGGATGCCGAATGCCAGGTCGAGACGGGCGACCCCCTTCAGCACGCCGATCAGCGCAGGGCCGGAGGTTTCATGGTGGATCGTGCCGGTCATCGGAATCGCGAGGGGAGCGGTGATGAGCGCGAGTGCCGTCCATGTCGGCGTCCATCCAAGGAGTGCGAACATGCCGATCAGGGCGAACGATCCCCACACGAGCACATCGAAGAAGATCCTCGTGCGGTCTCGCCCCATGATCACCGCAAGGGTGCGTTTGCCGGCGGCAGGATCGGTGTCGATGTCTCTGATGTTGTTCGCCACCAGGATGGCGGTGACCAGGAGCCCCATTGGGATCGCCAACAGCCAGGCGTCCAGCGGCGCCGCACGGTCGTACACGAAGCGGGACACGACGGTCGCGACGAGACCGAAGAACACGAACACGAACACCTCACCGAAGCCTCGGTAGCCGTAGGGTTTCGGCCCGCCGACGTAGCCGAGGGTGGCGAGGATCGAGGCAACCCCGACGATGACGATCACCCACCCTGCGATCGCCAGGAGATACACGCCTGCGGCCGTCGCGACGGCGAACGCCGTCCAGGTTCCAAGCTCCATCGCACGCTCACTGAGCAGGCCGGACGCGACGGCACGCTGCGGGCCGATCCGGTCCTCGTTGTCTGCACCCTTGCGTGCATCCGAGAGGTCGTTGGTGAAGTTCGCTGCCACCTGGATGGCGAGAGCGCCGATCGCCGCGGCGATCAACGGTCCCCATCTGAAGACGCCATCGCCGATGGCGAGTCCCGCGGCGACCGCCACGGGGGCGAGGGCCGCAGGCAGGGTGTGCGGTCGCGATGCCAGGTACCAGGCTCCGGTTCTCGTCGCGGGATCCAGGGTCATCTCAGAAGTGGTAGGGGAAGCGGGACCAATCGGGTGTTCGTTTCTCGAGGAAGGCGTCCCGGCCTTCTTCGGCCTCCGCGGTCCCGTAGGCCAGCCTCGTGGCCTCGCCGGCGAAGAGCTGCTGGCCGACGAGTCCGTCGTCGGGGAGGTTGAACGCGTACTTGAGCATCCGGATGGACGTGGGACTCTTCGCGTTGATCTCGGCCGCCCATTCGAGAGCGACGGGCTCCAGGAGGGCGTGAGGAACCGACGCGTTGATCGCACCCATTGCCGCCGCCTCATCGGCCGAGTAGTTGCGGCCGAGGAAGAAGATCTCGCGTGCCTTCTTCTGTCCGATCTGGCGGGCGAGCAGCGCCGATCCGTATCCACCGTCGAACGAGGCGACGTCGGCATCGGTCTGTTTGAAGATGGCGTGCTCCTTCGACGCGATCGTGAGGTCGCACACGACGTGGAGGCTGTGGCCGCCGCCGACCGCCCATCCGGGCACGACGGCGATGACGATCTTGGGCATGAAGCGGATGAGCCGCTGCACTTCGAGGATGTGCAGTCGTCCGAGACGGGCAGGGTCGATCCCGCCTTCGCCTTCATACTGGTAGCCGTCGGCGCCGCGGATCCGCTGGTCGCCACCCGAGCAGAACGCCCATCCTCCGTCCTTCGGGGACGGCCCGTTGCCTGTGAGCAGCACCGTACCCACGTCGCTGGTCATGCGGGCATGGTCGAGGGCGGTGTAGAGCTCGTCGACGGTGAGCGGCCGGAACGCGTTGCGCACCTCCGGGCGGTCGAACGCGATGCGGACCGTGTTCTGGTCGACGGCCCGGTGATAGGTGATGTCGCTGAATGTGAACCCGTCGACCGGCCTCCATGCGGACGGATCGAACAGCTCCGAGACGCTGTCTGTCATCGAGCCTCCATTGCTGCCCGGTACTGTAGTGAGCGTGAAAGACTGGCCGACCGAACAGGCAGAACGCAACCCCGACGTCCCGTTCCTGATCACAGCGGATCAGACGTTCTCTTACGCACGGGTCAAGCAGATGATGCGTCGTGCCGCGGGTGGGCTCGCTCCGCGGATTCGTCCCGGTCAACTCGTCGGAATCACGGCCTCGTCGGCGGTCGAGACGGTGGTGACGATGCTGGCGATTCCCCGCGCCGGCGGGATCCTCGTTCCGATCAGCCCACGGCTCACACTCGGAGAAGTCGAGGATCTGTGTGACCGGCTGGGTGTCGACCTGCTCCTCACCGACACAATGGAACTCGACGGATCCCCGGTCGAGCCGGCCGGAGCGGACCCAGACGCTCCCTATGCGGTGGTTCCCACGTCGGGGACGACCGGGCACTCGAAGGGGGTCGTGCTGACCCGACGGAACCTCGCCGCGGCAGCCGATGCCTCCGCTGCGTTCTTGGGTCATCGGCGAGGGGACAGGTGGCTCTGCGTGCTTCCGCTCTATCACGTGGGCGGGCTCTCGATCCTCATCCGATCGGCACACGTTGGCGGGACCGTCGTGCTGGAACCAGAGTTCGAACCACGGCGCGCGGCGGCGCTGCTGCACGAAGTCCGGTTCGCGTCGTTCGTGCCGACCATGCTCGCCCGAATCCTCGAACACGCCGAAGGGCCGTTCCCGAGTCTCTCGACGGTGCTCGTGGGAGGCGGTCCGCTCCCCTCGGGATTGCTCGACGATGCCCGAGCGGCCGGAATCCCCGCCGTGCCCACCTACGGCGCCACCGAGACGGCGGCGCAAATCGCCACGGGCCGGCCGGGAGAAGCCACCGTGCGGCCGCTGCCGCTGGTGGATCTGCGCATCACCGACCAGAGCGGAGCGAGCCTCGAGCGGGGAACCGTGGGCGAGATCGTGATCGACGGTCCAATGATCTCGCCGGGATACCGGGGAGCGGAGGCGCGCGTGGGTCCGTATCGCACCGGCGACCTCGGCATGCTCGACGAGGAGGGGAACCTGACGGTGCTCGGGCGCGTTGACGACATGGTCGTGACCGGAGGAGAGAACGTGTACCCGGTCGAGGTCGAACGGGTGCTGCTGGCACATCCGGCCGTGTCCGACGTCGCCGTGTGGGGAGCCGATGATCCCCAGTGGGGCGCCATGCTGCATGCGGCGGTCGTCGCCGACGGGATCGATGAGGACTCCTTGAGCGCGTGGGCGCGGGAGCGGCTCGCCGGGTACAAGGTGCCGAAGGTGTGGCATCTCGTCGACAGCGTGCCGCGCTCTGCGATGGGCAAGGTCGACCGGAGAGCGCTGGAGGGACGATGAGCGAGGAGCCGCTTCGTGTCGCCGAGGACTTCGTGATTCCCGGTGATGAACTGGTGTGGCGCTTCGAGACGACCGGCGGTCCCGGTGGCCAGCACGCCAACCGGTCACGTACGCGTGCCGAGCTCAGCTTCGACCTGGGGGCGTCAGAGGCCGTCGGACCGGAGATGAAACGGCGCATGCTGGCTCGTCTCGGGCGTCGAGCCCACGGCGGCGTGGTCACCGTTGCGGTGGACGAGTCGCGCTCGCAGTGGCGGAACCGGCAGATGGCCAGGCGCAGGCTCGCCGACCTGCTTCGAGACGCGATGACCGAACCCAAGTCACGCAGACCGACCAAGCCGTCCGGCCGGGCCCGGCGCCGCAGGCTCGAGGCCAAGCGGGCCAGGGGAGAGATCAAGCGGCTTCGTCGTCCTCCGGAGGTCGAATGACCGACAGCCACCGGGAGCCGTACGGTGGCAGAGAGAGCTCACCGGCGCCGGTCGGTTCGCCGGTGAGCAGGTCGGTGCCGGGCTGGGGAAGGGGCATCGTCGCCGTGCGGTCGGAGAGGTTCGCCACGACCAGCACGGCGTCGTCGTCATGGGTGAGCACATACGCGAGCAGTGCCGGATCGGCGGGCTGGAGCCATTCGACGTCGCCCCTCCCGAAGGCGGGATGGCGGCGACGCACTGCGATGGTCTTCCTCGTCCAGTTGAGCAGCGACGAGTGGTCGTTGAGGCTCTCGGCGACGTTCAACGTCCGGTAGCCGTATTCGGGATCGTCGATGACAGGCGTGTAGAGCGCAGAAGGGTCGGCGTCGGAGAACCCGGCGTTGGGACCGTCGTCCCACTGCATCGGTGTGCGGAGGCCGTCGCGGTCGGGAAGGTCGAGGTTGTCGCCCATGCCGATCTCGTCGCCGTAGTAGAGAAACGGGGTGCCGGGCAGGCCGAACAGGAGCGAAAGCATCAGGCGTAGTTTGCGTGGGTCGTTGTCGAGCAGGGGGGCGAGGCGCCGGCGAATGCCGATGTTGAGCTTGGCCCTGGGATCTTTGGCGTAGTAGCCGTACATCTCGCAGCGTTCCTGCTCGGTAACCATCTCGAGGGTCAGCTCGTCGTGGTTGCGCACGAAGATTCCCCACTGAGCCGACGGCGGGATCTCGGGAGTGCGATCGAGGATCCATTCGATCGGCGCGCGCTCACCCCGTGCGAGGGCCAGGAACAGGCGGGGCATCAGGGGGAAGTGGTAGTTCATGTGGAGCTCGTCGCCGTCGCCGAAATACGCTGCTGCGTCCTCGGGCCATTGGTTCGCCTCGGCGAGCAGCAGGCGGTCTTTGTAGCGGGAGTCCAGATGTGCGCGGATGGCTTTGAGTTCGGCGTGCGTCTCGGGAAGGTTCTCGCAGTTGGTCCCTTCCCGTTCGTGGAGGTAGGGGACGGCGTCGAGGCGCAGGCCGTCGACACCTATGTCGAGCCAGAAATCCATGATCTCGAGGACCTCGGCCCGCACTGTGGGATTGTCGTAGTTGAGATCGGGCTGATGGGAGAAGAAGCGGTGCCAGTAGTAGGCGCCCGCCACCGGATCCCACGTCCAGTTCGACGTCTCGGAATCGGTGAAGATGATGCGTGCGTTCCGGCAGCGATCCGGCGTGTCGCTCCACACGTAGAAGTCCCGTTCGGCCGATCCGGGGGGTGCATGACGGGCCCGCTGGAACCAGGGGTGCTGATCCGAAGTGTGGTTGACGATCATTTCGGTGATGACCCGCAGGCCCCTTCGGTGGGCTTGGTCGAGGAAGCCGCAAAAGTCCTCGAGCGTTCCGTAGCGGGGATCGACCGCTCTGAAATCGGAGACGTCGTACCCGTCGTCTCGAAGCGGCGACGGGTAGAAGGGCAGTAGCCAGATGGCCGTGATGCCGAGGTCGCAGAGGTAGTCGAGTTTGGAGGTCAGCCCTGCGAAGTCGCCGAACCCGTTGCCGTCCGCGTCTCGAAACGACCGGATGTGGGCCTCGTAGACGATCGCGTCCTTGTACCAGTTCATCCGGTGGAGACTAGGCGACGTTGGAGGCATGGATCTCGGCAAACGCTCCCTATCTCACCGTTCTCGTGACGGTTCGCCGGAATGATCCGGCCCAACCGTCACGAGAACGGGGGCCGCCGACGTGGTCGAGGCGCAGGGCTCCACCTAGGCTGGTGGGCATGACGCTGTACGGTCCGAGACCCGAGATCGAAGTGGCCATCCTCGCCGACGCGGTCCAGGCGGTCGGCGGCAAGCTGTACGTCCTGGGGGGCGGTTGGGACACATTGTTCGCTTCCCGCTTCCCCGCACGGCATCCGAGCCTCGGCATCGGAGTGCGCATCCGGGTGCCGTGGGGTTCGGTCGATGAGGAGTTTCGGCTGTCCGTGGACCTGCTCGACGAGGACGGACACAGTGCGTTCGGGGGCAAGTCGATCATCCAGAAGTTTCGTGCGGGGCGACCTTCGGGGATTCCGGACGGCGCCGACGTGGGGGTCGTTCGTGCGCTCACGATCAATGGGTTGGTCTTCCCGCGCGCCGGTGGCTACTCGTTCGTCGTGTCCATCGACGGTGCCGAGGCGCACCGGATCTCGTTCCGGGTGCGCGAGCGCGACCAAACCTGAGGTTTTCTCGTCAATGCTGGCAGCACCAGTTGCGGCTCCCATTGACGAGACTGGGACTTTGAGGGGAATCGGGTGCCCTAACCTGGCGTGATGAAGCCGATCCTCGACCGTATCGAACGCCAGCCCGTCGTTCGCTTCTGGAAGCGGTTCAGCGCCGCCGGGCCGGGGGTGCTCGCCGCCGCGGTCGCCTACAACCTGTTCTTCGCGCTCGTCCCGGTCGCGGCGGTCCTGCTGATCGTTGCGTCGCTGTTCGGCAAGGACGCCAAGGCCACCGAAGATGCACTGACCGGCCTGCTGCCGGCCGACATGGCCAAAACGGTCGCGCAGGTGCTGAGCAGCGTCGCCGAACTGCTTCCCGAGAGCCGGGGGGCGTTCATCGCGGTCAGCCTCTTCATTGCCGGTTGGTCCGCATCGCGAGGTGTGATCACGCTGATCCGGGTGCTGCGCCAAATCGAGGGCCTCGACGAAGACCGCCCGTGGTGGAAGGTCCGCCTCATCGCCATCGGGCTCACCGTCGGGGGAGCCGTCGTGTTCTCCCTCACGATGGTGCTCATCCCCGTCGGTGGGGTGATCGCCGATCGACTGGAAGAGACGACCGGGATCGGTTGGATCCACATGGTCTGGAGCGCTCTGCGCATCCCGATAGCGGCGCTCGGGATCCTCGTGTTCCTGTGGCTCTTCTTCCGGTACGGGCCCCCGCGCCGGCTTCCCGGGATCGGACTGGCCGCTCCTCTTGCCGCCGGCGGCATCGTCGGGTTCTCACTGGCGTTCCAGGCGTTCATCGACTGGCGGGGCGGTGCGCCGGGAGCAACGTTCGCGGTGTTCACCCTTGCCGTGCTGCTGCTGTGGCTCTACGTGATCGCCTACGTCGTCATCGTGTCTGCGTCTCTTGCCGCGGCGCTTGCCCGCCGGTTCGGCCGATCGACACTGGACCCGGGTACCGACGAAGGCCTCGGCGAAGACCTCGATGGATACGCCGGCGAGTACCCCGGCGAACACG